>JASHRR010000800.1 GCA_030037185.1 Xanthobacteraceae bacterium
GCTGATAGACGCTGTCCACGAGTGTTCCATCCAAGTCAAACAGAAACGCCGTTTGGTGCCGGGCCACCGTCACGCTCTCCTTTTCGGCCGAAATCAATGCTGCGCACCGGCCGCACGCGCCATCCGCCGGTCGACAGCGTCAGCGGCTTCGAAGTTCCGCGATCTTGGAAATTGAAGATATCATCACCGTGACGGCCGCTCTCAAGGTGCAGAGGGTGGTCACGTTTGCGGGTTTGCTTTACCGCGTGTGACGAGATTTTCAGTTTCCCGCGTCAGGGCACCCTTGCGGTCCCGCGTTTGGCAGACGCGGCAGCGCCCCGGGCGGCCGTCTATGGCGGGCAGTGGAGGAGAGACGCCGCCCAGCTTTTTTTCGTGGTGAGCCGGCCGGGCTGCGATGCTATGATGCTCGGATTCGACACGGGGCACACCTGCTTCGTGGCCCGGCATAGAGCGCAGCGTGATCCGGGATAGGCCGTCCCCGGGCCATGCGGTGTTCGTGATCGGGCCGGCCACAGGGCCGGACCTGGCGGTTCCGTCCGGGCTACATATCGCCGAACGCGCCCCAGCGGGGAGGACTTCCATGAAAGAGTTGATCAGGCAGTACCTCGATGATGACATATCGCGCCGGCAACTCATGACCGGGCTGAGCGCGCTCGGCATGAGCACGGTCGCCACCCAGGCGATAGCGCAGTCGCTCGCGCCGGCACCGGCTGCGCCGCCCGGCGCGATGCGGGAGGTGCAGGGTACGGGCGGGGCGCTGTTTGTGGCGCAGCTCAAGGCCGCGGGCGTGAAATACATATTCTTCAACCCGTCGACCGGCGACTATCCGATTTTCGACGCGCTGGTCGATGAGCCGGGCATCCAGATCATCAAAGGCATTCACGAAGGCGCCGTGGTCGCGATGGCGGACGGCTATGCGCGGGCGACCGGCAAGCCAGGCGTGGTGATCGTCGCCAATGTGGGGCTGCCGAACGCCATGACCCAAATGATCAATAGCTGGAAGGACCAGATTCCGCTGCTGATTGCAGTCGCCTCGGTCGACCAGGGGGTCATGGGCCGTGATCAGCTCCAGGAAGCCGAGTTCCACGAGACCATGACCCACCCGATCACCAAGTGGACCTGGATGGCCAAGACGACGGCCGGCCTCCCGGAGACACTGCGGCGCGGCTTCAAGTTCGCCTCGACGCCGCCCTGCGGGCCGGTGTTTCTTGCGCTCCCCAACGACACGCTGCGTGGCCAAGCCAAGGCGGCGATCTGGGATCAGGCCAAGTTCGACGTGCCGATGCGCATTCGCCCTGACAAGGATGATGTCGAAAGGGCGGCTCGCCTGATGATCGAGGCGAAGAATCCGTTGATGAGCGTCGGCGACGAGATCACCTGGTGCCATGGCGAGAAGGAAAGCGTGGAGCTTGCCGAGTTGCTCGGCTTGCCCGTCGCGTCCCAGCCGGGCGCCCTCGGCTTCTGGTCAAAGCCGTTCCCGACCCGGCACCCTCTCTATATCGGGGCGCAGCTACGCGACATGCGCTTCCCGGGCAAGGTCGACGTGCTCATCAATCTTGGCAACCGCTATGGCGACCGCGCCGCAGCGGGCACAACTGTCATCTCGATCCGGCATGATCCGACGAGCCTCGCGCGCTTGACGCCGGTGGACCTTGCGATGGTGGCGGATATCCGCCTCGCCACGATCGACCTGATCGCCGCAATCAAGAGCATTGCGAGCCGTGCGCGGCTCAAAGAGATCGCCGAGGAGCGCAGCACGAGGGCGCGCGCTTATTCGAGCGAGATGGCCGAATTCCGCATGAAGATCGCTCGCGAGAATGCCGACCGCTCGCCGGTCACCCTCTCGCGCATCGGGCTGGAGCTGGAGAACGCGCTCGCACCCGACACCTGCTACGTGTGCGACGTCGATTCCGGCAAGGCGATGGACCCCCTGATGGCGTTCGGCGGTGCCGATAAGAAGTACTTCGCCACCGGCCCCAATATTCTCGGCTGGGGGATGGCGGCGGCATTCGGCGTCAAGCTGGCGCGGCCCAACCAACCGGTGGTTTCCGTGGTCGGAGACGGCAGCTTCTGTTTCTCGGGTCCGCAGCCGCTGTGGAGCCAGGCGCGCTATCACGCGCCGATCTTGAACATCGTGCTCAACAACAGAAGCTACAACAATGAGCGCAACCGTATCTGGGCCTTCGGCGGCCGCCAGTTCAAGAGCGGGCGCGACATGACCTGCTACATCGGCAGCCCGGACGTCGACCACGCCAAGGCAGCCAACGCGTTCGGCGTGGAGGGCGAGGTCGTCACCGAGCCTGCCGAGGTCAGGCCCGCGATCGTGCGCGCCCAGCGCGTCATTGCCGACGGGCGGCCGTATCTCCTCGATATCCACACCCAACGCGACGGCATCGGCGCTGCCAGCACCTGGCATCCCGCCTATTCGGTCGCGGATTTGCGGACCAGGAGGGTGTGATGAGACAGCTGCTCCCGGTGCTTTGTACGGCAGCGCTCGCGATC
>JASHRR010000801.1 GCA_030037185.1 Xanthobacteraceae bacterium
ACGGCGGAGCTATGTCCCGAGGACAGGCGGGAGACAGCTCCCAGAGGAGGTGGGCGAGCGTGTTTGAGCTGCGCCGGCGCAACCGCTGAGTGTCGTTCCCCCGGTCACAGCGCGTCAAGCCGCATGATCGCGAGCGCGAGCGCCTGGGCACGCGGCACGATCGAATCCACATCGAGATATTCCTCCGGCGAATGCGCCCGGCCGCCGATCGGGCCGACGGCGCAGAGGGTGGGAGCCCCCACGCTCGCGGCGAACCCGGAATCGGCGCAGCCGCCGGCGAATACGGCTTCGACTGTCTGGCCGAGCGAGCGGGCACAGGCAGCGTAATGCTCAAACAGGCGGCGCGATGCGTCGCTCGCAACCAGCGGGTCGAACTCCCCGGTGATTTCGAGGCGCGCGCGCGTGCCCGGCACGTTGGCCTCCGCAACAATGGCCTCGATCGCCGCCAAGATGCGCGCGCCCTCCTGCGGATCGATGAAGCGCAGGTCAAGTTCGGCGGTGGCATACGGGGCGACCGTGTTGACGGTCTGGCCGCCCGCGATAGTGCCGACATTGCAGCTGATGCCGTTCGGCAGATCGGTGAGCGCATGCAGCTTGACGATCTTGCGGGCGAGTTCCTCGATGGCGCTGATGCCGTCGGAGAGATTGTTGCCGGCGTGGGCTGCCTTGCCGAAGACCTCGATGCGCATGAATTTGCCGCCCTTGCGGCCGGTCACGACGCCGCCGCCGGGCCGGCCGGGCTCGCTGTTGAACACCGCGCGGGCCGTTCGCGCGCTCTCCATGATGAGCGCCTTGGAGGACGGCGAGCCAATCTCCTCATCGGCGGTGAATAGGGCGACCACCGGCGACGGCGCGGCGGCAAACCGCGCGAGCGCTGCCAGCACAAAGGCATTGATGACGACCCCGGCCTTCATATCGCCGCAGCCCGGTCCCAGGCCGTGACCGTCGACTATTCGAAACGGACGCCGGCCGGCTTCGCCCGCCGGGAACACGGTATCGCGGTGGCCGAGCAGGAGCACCGGCGCGTTCGCGGCCCAGTCCCCTCCGCCGACCTGCGCCCGGACGGCATCGCCGAAGCGATCGTTGGCCAAAGCCGAAGATGTCACGTTATGTGCCGCCAGAAATGCGCGCAACCGCGCCCCGACCGCGTCGACGCCGGCCTTGTCGTAGCTGCCGCTGTCGATGTCGACGAGCGTGCGCACGAGATCGAGCATGGCTTCCTTCTGGGAAGCGAGCCAGTCCAAGACCAATGTTTCGGTGCCCAGTGCAGTCATCGTGACCTCGTGCTAGCAGTAATATCGAATCGTCAAGCAGGGGATTGAATATGGCAATTCGGCTCAAGCTTGCGACAGCGCCGCTGAGCGCGGTTGTATTCTTATCCATCATTGCAGCGGTGCCGGCCGCCGCGCAATCCTCAGAACGTAGCGGGGCGTCGGTGCAGCCGACGGTACTGGGTCCCGCGATGCCGCGCGCCGGCGCCGCCGATCTCTCCTGCGGCGCGGGCCCGGCGGGGCTTGTTTCGTGGAGCGCCGACGTTATCGAGCAGGCCTTGTCCCACGACGACACCCAGCGCGCCAAATTCAACGGCCTCAAGGCCGCATCACAACGGGCAATCCAGTATCTCAACGAGAGTTGTCCAAAGAACGGCGCCGCCAGCCCGACCGGCCGCGTAGAGGCGCAGGAGCGGCGGCTCTCGGCGATGCTGGAAGCAGTGCGAACCGTCGAACCGGCGCTTGACGATTTTTACGCCACGTTGTCGGACGAGCAGAAGGCCCGCCTCGCGGCAATCGAGCCGTCCGGCGACACTGCAGGCCCATCGACCGACCGGGATCACCCGGGCCGCTTGCGCTACCGCCGGCGTTTTCGGTTCCGCCTGCCGTTTTGATCACGGCGTGATTGTTAAGCGACATCCGCGGCCGCTTTAGCCAGGCGGCAATGCTATTCGCGGGTTTCGCGGCCCTCAACCGGGGCCACAGCTCACGCGCGAGGGCAGATCACAGTCTGATGCGCAGCAGCGCGGCCAGTTCGCCGACGACCCCCCGGCGGAACAAGAGGACGCACGCCACGAAGATGGCGCCCTGAATGATCGTCACCCACTGGCCGAAGCTGATGAGCTGGGTCTGCATGGCAACGATGATCGCGGCGCCTACCACGGGCCCAAACATTGTGCCGAGACCGCCGACGAGCGTCATCAGAACGACCTCGCCGGACATCTGCCATTGCACGTCGGAGAGCGACGCAAGACCGATCGCGATCGCCTTGGTGGCCCCCGCAAGCCCGGCGAGTGTCGCCGAGAGCACGAAAGCAACAAACTTGTAGCGTTCGGCCTGGTAGCCGAGCGAAACCGCGCGCGGCTCGTTCTCACGGATTGCTTTGAGGACTTCGCCGAACGGCGAATGGACAATACGATAGATAAGGCCGAACGCGGCGAGAAACACCACCCCGACGAACACGTACATGGCCGTGTTGTCGACGAGGTCGATCACGCCGAATAGCCTGCCGCGCGGCACCGCCTGGATGCCGTCCTCGCCGCCCGTGAAGTTCGCTTGCACGGCGAAGAAATACATCATCTGGGCGAGCGCCAGCGTGATCATCGCGAAGTAGATGCCCTGGCGGCGGATCGCGAGGCTGCCGGCGATGGCGCCGAGCAGGCCCGCGAACGCCGTGCCGGCCAGAATGGCGAGTTCAGGCGTCAGTGGCGTCAGCGGGATGATGATCCAGTTCCACGCACCCGCCCAATATGGAAGGCTCAGGGTGCCGACCTTGGCGAGGTGGGCGGCCACATAGGCAGACCAGCCGAAGAACATCGCGTGCCCGAACGACAACAGCCCGCCATAACCGATCAGGAGATTGAACGCGCAAGCGAACAGTGCAAGGCACAGCACCCGCATCAGATCGACCGGATAAAGGCTCAACGGCGGCAGCGGTGCCACGACCAGCACCGCCACCATAATGGCGAAGGCGGCGGCGACGCCGCTGACCCGGGCGCGCCTGGCCGGAACGGCGAGGTTCTTGGCAGCCATCTCAGGCGCCCCGTCCGAACAGCCCGGCCGGGCGGATCATCAGGACAATCGCCATGATCACGAAGATGACCGTATTCGACGCCTCCGGAAAGAACACCTTGGTCAGCCCCTCGATGATGCCGAGGCCGAAGCCGGCGAGGATAGCGCCCAGGATTGATCCCATGCCGCCGATCACGACCACGGCAAAGACCACAATGATCAGCTCGGAGCCCATTTGCGGACTGACGTTGTAGATTGGGGCGGCGAGCACCCCCGCGAGCGCCGCGAGCGCGACGCCAAAACCGTAGGTCAGCATGATCATGCGCGGCACATCGATACCGAAGGCGCGCACCAGCGTCGGGTTCTCGGTCGCGGCCCGCAAATACGCGCCGAGCTTTGTGCGTTCGATGACAAACCAGGTAGCGAAACAGACAACGAGCGAGAACAGGATCACCCAGGCGCGGTAGTTGGGCAGGAACATAAATCCGAGGTTCTGTGCACCCTGCAAGGATTCCGGCACCCGATAAGGCAATCCCGACGAGCCGAAGCGCTGACGGAACGCGCCCTCGATGATCAGGGCGAGCCCGAACGTCAGCAGCAGGCCGTAGAGGTGATCGAGCCGGTAGAGCCACCGCAGAAACAGCCGCTCGATCGCAATGCCGATGGCGCCCACAATGATGGGCACAATCACCAGCGCGAGCCAATAGCCGATATCGAGATAGTCGAGCAGCAGGTACGCCGCGAAGGCGCCCATCATGTATTGGGCGCCGTGGGCGAAATTGATGACGTTGAGCATTCCGAAAATGACCGCGAGCCCGAGGCTCAGCAGCGCATAAAACGAGCCGTTGATCAGGCCTACCAGGAGCTGGCCAAACAACGCCGTGGAAGGGATGCCGAAGATTTCGAACATGGGCGATGCGGAACGTCCCCTCTCCCGAGTGGGGAGAGGGAGAAGACTCACCCCTGGGCTAGCGGGCAGCCTCCTTCGCGGAGCGGCCGGAAGGCTTCGGCGGCCGGGATGGTGGCGCGCAGCTTGTAGAAGTCGCCCGGATATTTGGATTCGGCCGGCTTCTTGACTTCAAAGAGATAGAGGTCGTGGACCTTGCGGCCGTCGGGACGGATCGTGCCCTTACCGAACAGGCGGTCATCGGTGGGCATCTCTTTCATCTTGGCGGCCACGGCTTTGCCGTCGGCGTCGGAACCGAGCGCCTGCACGGCTTTGAGATAGTGCAACACGGCCGAATAGACCCCGGCCTGCACCATGGACGGATACTTGCCGGGCCGCTCGGCCTGCCAGCGCTTGGTCCAGGCCCGGTTGGCATCGTTCATATCCCAATACCAGGCTTCCGTCAGGATGAGACCCTGGGCGGTCGGCAGGCCCAGCGCCGCGACATCGCTAATGAACACCAAGAGCCCGGCGAGGCTCTGGCCGCCCTTGACGATGCCAAACTCGGAAGCCTGCTTGATCGAATTGATGGTGTCACCGCCCGCATTAGCGAGCCCGATCACCTTGGCCCTCGACGCCTGCGCCTGCAGCAGGAACGAGGAAAAGTCGTTGGTGTTGAGCGGCACGCGGACCTGGCCCAGCACCTTGCCGCCATTGGCTTCGACGACCGCGGCGGTGTCGCGCTCCAGCGCATAGCCGAAGGCGTAGTCGGCGGTGAGGAAGAACCAGCTGTCGCCGCCGGTCTTGACCACCGCTTTGCCGGTGCCGTTGGCGAGTGCCCAGGTGTCGTAGGTCCAGTGGATCGTATTGGCGTTGCATTTCGAGCCGGTGAGGTCCGACGCCGCGGCGCCCGACACCAAGAACAGCTTGTTCTTCTGGCGGGCAACCTCGCTCACCGCGAGCGCGACGCCTGAATTCGGCACGTCGACGATGACATCGACTTTGTCAACGTCGAACCAGGTGGCGGCGATGTTTGCGCCGACGTCGGGCTTGTTTTGGTGATCGCCGCTGATGATTTCAACCTTGATGCCCTTGGCGGCTGCGCCGAAGTCCGCGACCGCGAGCTTGGCGGCTGCCACCGAGCCGGCGCCGCCGATGTCGGCATAAAGGCTCGACATGTCGCTCAAAACGCCGATCTTGACGACGCCGTCGCTGTATTGCGCAAAGGCGGAGCCGCTCGCGAGCAGCCCTGCGATCGCGATCATGTTGCGTAGCGTGTTCATGCTTTTCCCTCCATGCCAGTCCGGCGGCCCTTTGCTTTCTCGTTTTCTCTCTGCAGTTGTGGCCAGGTCCTGGCCGTCCACCTCTTGCTTGCTGAAGCCGTGAAAGAAAGGCGCGGATGCCCCCCGACAAGCGCGGCATCCGGCGAAGAAGTTATTCAATCATAGCGAAACCACCTAAACGCCGAGATATTCGTGCAGCTTGACGCGATGGGCGTCCAATTCCGCTTGGGCAAAATCTTCGACCACCCGGCCATGCTCCATCACATAGTAGCGGTCCGCGACGGTCGCGGCGAAATGGAAATTCTGCTCGACCAGGACGATCGTAAAGCCCCGCTCCTTGAGGGTGCGGATAGTCCGGCCGATGTGCTCGATGATCGTCGGCGCCAGACCCTCGGTCGGCTCGTCAAGCAACAGCAGGCGCGCACCGGTACGCAGGATGCGACCGATTGCCAGCATCTGCTGCTCGCCGCCAGACAGCTTGGTGCCTGCGCTGCGCAGCCGCTCCCTCAGGTTGGGAAACAGTTCAAAGATGCGCTCGCGCCTCAGACCGCCGGCCTGGACCACGGGCGGCAGCTCGAGATTTTCCTCGACGTCGAGGCTTGCGAAGATGCCGCGCTCCTCCGGGCAGATGGCAATGCCGGCGCGGGCGATGACGTTCGATGCGAGGCCGATGAGTTCGCGGTCGCGAAACCGCACCGATCCTGTGCGTCTGGCGACCATGCCCATTATCGACTTGAGCGTCGTGGTCTTGCCGGCGCCGTTGCGGCCGAGCAGCGTGACCACTTCGCCTGCTTTGACCTTAAAGCTCACGCCATGAAGGACATGAGACTCGCCGTACCAGGCCTGCAGGCCGTCGACCAGCAGCAAGGGTGCTGCCGCGCTGTGTCTTTCGGGCTCGATTCTCATTGCTGTCGCATCAGCCATGCCCCACTCCCATATAGGCCTCGCGCACCTCCCGGTTGGCGGAGACCTCCTGGTAGTTGCCCTCGGCCAAAACGCGGCCTCGCGTCAGCACGGTGATCCGGTCGGACAATGTTGCGACGACGCTCAGATTGTGTTCCACCATCAGCACCGTCCGGTTGGCAGCAGCCACCTTGATGAGCGGCGCGATGCGATCGATGTCGTCATGCCCCATGCCGGCGGTCGGCTCATCGAGCAGCAGCATCTCGGGA
Source organism: Xanthobacteraceae bacterium (assembly GCA_030037185.1). The sequence goes on from JASHRR010000801.1 coordinate 6,344, forward strand.
TCGAGCGCAAGCGTGGTGGCGAATTCCAGCGCCCGCTTGCGGCCATAGGGCAGCTCAATTGCCGCCGCGCCCGCATAGGTGGCGAGCCCGACGTCAGATATCAGGGCCATCGCGCGGTCGATGAGATTATCCAGCACCCGGTGCGACCGCCAGAAGTCAAAGGAGCCGCCGCGCTTGCGCTGCAGGGCGATGCGCACATTCTCAAGCACCGTAAGATGGGGAAACACCGCCGAGATCTGGAACGAGCGCACAAGCCCAAGCCGGGCCACGTCGGCCGGCGCCAGCGCCGTGATGTCTTCGCCCTTGTAGACGATGCGGCCCCGCGTCGGCTTGAGAAACTTGCTCAACAGATTGAAGCATGTGGTCTTGCCCGCACCGTTCGGGCCGATCAGGGCGTGTACGGTGCCGCGCCCGATCTTAAGGTTGACGCCGCTCACCGCCAGGAAGCCAGCAAAATCCTTGGTGAGGTCCTCGGTTTCGAGGATGGTCTCCACGCTCATCAACTCGCGTTCCCTTAGCCCCGATTGTCTGTCGTCCCTCGCGTCCGCGCCCTCAGCCGCCGGCCTCGCAGGCCCAATCCGTATCATCGCCCGGCGGTGGTCACAACGGCTTGGGACCCGGAAAGTCGGGAAATCTTACCGCCACCTGTCCAGGATATTAAATGTTCGCCGCGGCACCGATTTCGACGGCAAATCAAACGCTGCTGCATCTTGCAAGATTGCGATCGATCGCCGCATGAGCGTCGCCGCCGTCGGCTGAACTGACCACGTATGAACAGTGGTTCGCGTTGCCCGGCCGCCCCGCAGAGCGAGGCAGGAGGCACATATCAAACCCCAAAAATGGAGGATGGCATTGTGGGCACTCATGCGCGATCTCCCCAACACGTTTCAGACCATCTCCATCCGCGGATTCAGATGGCGGCAGCGGGGTTATTGATCTGGTTTGTGATCGCAGCCTGGCTGCTGTTCGGCGGGTCGGGCTACATCGGACTCGCCCTTGCCATGATCAGCGTGCTCGTGTTCATGGCCATGGCGATACCCCTGGCGCTCTGGCGCACCAACCTGACAGCGCGGCGGTCGGCTGGTTTGTCGCGCCCGGCCGAACAAGCATCCGACACCCTCGACAAATGGTTGCGCGGCCGATTTGCGACGTGGACGGATCAGCAAAGGGGGTCGACCGCCGCCATCGAGATCCTCTTGCCGCTGGCTGCTGTGGCGTTCGGCATCACAGCGTTAGGCATCGTGTTCGATTTGACGCGCGTAGGCTAAGGCTAGCGTGCAACTGCGTGTCCAAGCGTCATACCAGGTGGCGGGCGCGTCGATCTAAGTTCGCCGCCGGCGGGTACAAAAGACGCTCGGGGACGCCAGCATCAAATTGGACTCGGTGCTTGCCGATGTGATGGGCAAAAGCGGCCGCGCTATGATTGAGGCGCTGAATGCCGGCAAACCAATCCCGCCAAACTGAAAGCGCGGCGGCGCTCTCGTCATTGCGCCGGACAGATGCGAGCCCGAGGGGATGAGATGTGCGGCCGAAGGCAACCGGCTCAGGTCGATGCCGTCTCTCCGAGACGATGACCTGTGCTGAGGTACCTGCTGCCTGGGATCGACAGGATTAACTCAACCGCGGGTGCGAAAGCGCCCAAGGCCTCCACGTGCGCAGCGATCGTCGCCATGGCGGCTTCGAGAGCGTCGATCTGATTGACATGAAGGCGCCGCAGGAAGGCCACGAAGGGCCTCACGCAGTTTCTCAGCTGACGCCTTTTCGAGCGGCAAGGGAAGCGCCGATCCAGTCGTCAGCGTAAGGGCGCTAATTGGCTTAGGACCGCGGTGGTTCAGTGCGCTTTAGCGGCAGCGAAAAAGAAAGGCAGCTACTTGCAGGCCGAATTTCATCGCATCACAGAGCCCGGCGCGCCCAACAAGGCGATCATGGCGGTCGTTGCCTCCATCCGCCATCTACGACACGTCACGGAGGGCACGATGTATCGCGACCTTGGCCCCAACCATTTCGGCGCCACCCCACCGACCAGCGGAAAACGCGCCTGGTCAAGCGCTTGTCAGAGCTCGGTTACGCCGTGGATTCGGTAGGTTTTGGCCCGGCCGGCAAGTTTTCGTCTTGGTCCGTCGCCGATTTCGACAGGTTTTTTGCGGGCCAGATTTTTTGAGCGCCGTGGGACCGAACTGGCGGCGCGCGCGATTTCGCCGTACATCTTGGAGTAAATAGGGTAGGCACGCTTAGCTTTGCTCACCCGGCGACTCAACCCTTCCTACCCCACCGACGCTTCAGACGGCCGCAGTGATCCACTGCTCAAGCTTCGCCTTGGGGGCGGCGCCGACTTGACGGGAGGCCATTTCACCGTTCTTGAAAACCATCAGGGTCGGGATCGACATCACGTTGTACTTGGCCGCGGTCTTTGGATTCTCGTCGACATTGAGCTTGACGATCTTCACTTTGCCCGAAAGTTCGCCAGCCGCGATCTCCTCCAGCGCCGGGGCGATCAGCCGGCATGGACCGCACCATTCCGCCCAGAAATCGACCACCACCGGTTCGGTGGATTTGAGCACCTGGGCCTCGAAATCAGCATCCGACACCTTGCCTACACCCATGGGACACCTCGTCCTTTCAAGAGTTTCGGGCGCGTCCGGCGCCCCCGGGCTTTGTACGGCCGAACGTAGGTAGGCGATCCGATGACGTCAAGGCGCGTCACCCGGAGGTGATGCGGACAACGGCCTGGTCGAGCAGACGGGCCGGCAGCTCCATCAGATGCGGCCGCTCGGTCCACACCAGCGCAGCTCGAATCGGCCGGTCCGGATAGATTTTAGCTAACACCGCGCGATAGAGTGCAAGCTGCCCCACATAGCCCGGCGGAGCCGCCTCGATACTTGTCGGCGGATCGCGATTTGTTTTGTAGTCGGCGATCAGGACGGCATGTGCGGTGATCGCCAGCCGGTCGATCTGGCCCGAGACCTGAATGTCGGGACCGCAGGTGCGCGCCAGACGGCCCCCGATCGGCACCTCGGCACGGCTGCCGGGCGCGAACAACTCGGCGAATCGCGGATCGGCGAAGATTGCGAGCGCCTGACCAACGAACAAATTGCGTTCATCCATGCTGAACGCGGCGCTCGCGCGCGCAAGAAAGCTGTATGCGGCAGCTTCGCGCCGGGCCGGCTCGATATCGGGCAACGACTGCAGCAGCCGATGGATCAACGCCCCGCGCGCCAATGCCTGCGCTTGCCCGCGCCCCTGCGCAGGGTTATGTCGTCGCGGCAACAGCGCCACGGTCTCCTCGTAGGCGGATGACGGCGACACGAGGATGGAGCGAGCGGCCTCAGCCGGCGCTGGCATTGCCAGCCATGCCGGGAGTGTCTGCCCAACCGAAGCCGGCCGTTGCCGAGTTCGCTCACTTTGCTGAGTGGCCAACTCTGCAAGCCCAGGAGGGTGGGAAAGGGGTAATTCGGCTGGAAAGGGGTCGGAGGCGGCGTTCGGGTCGCACGAGACCTCTTTGTCAACATCGCCTGATCCCCCACCCGGCCCCTCCGCCAACTGAAGCCGCGTATCGGCGAGTTTCGGCGCGCCGATCGAGTAATCCAAATCGGCAACCGACGACTTCGGTCGGCGGGACGAAGGCTCCGCGGCCCTGCGATAGCGCCAGTTGATCGTGTCGCCGTCGGGCAGCTCCTCGAATCCCGGCTGGCCGTCGAGGCCGTTGCGGATGAGATCATACCAGCAGTCGGGGGGTGGCTTCTTCTTGCCGTGACACCCGCACACGATCAGACGCTCAGCCGCGCGGGTCATCGCCACGTACAACAGTCGGCGATATTCGTGCTCGTTTTCCTCCAGCGCCGCCTGGCGCGCCGTTGCCACTGCGGGCACATCGAGGTCGCGGCGGGAGGCCCAGACGAGGCACGCCGACGGGCCGGCAATCTCTTCTGTGGGGGCGTCCCGCCTGGTTCTTTGCTCGACGCGGGCAAGATGCCCTGCCTTCCGGGGAGGTCGGGCACCGGCCTCGATGTCCAACAGCGCCGGCTGATGGGAGCCTCGGGGCGGTGTGGTGGTGTCGGCGAGGATCACCACCGGGGCTTCGAGACCCTTGGCGCCGTGCACGGTCATCACCCGCACCTCGTCGCGGGTGGTTTCCATGTCGCGCTTGACGACGGCGGTCGCACGTCTCAGCCAATCGACGAAGCCCTGCAGCGACGCGGCTTCATGCTTTTCATATTCAAGCGCCAGTTCCAGAAACTCGTCGAGCGCGTCAGCGGCTTCGAGCCCTAATCGCGCCAAGATTTTCCGCCGTCCCTGTTCCGGTCCGAGCAACCAGGCGAAAAAGGCGAACGGGCTCTCCTGACCTGCCCGCGCCTCGCAACGGCGCAACAGCGCATCGGCCGCCGCAAACTCCTTCCTCTCGGCGGCGCGCACCGCAAGTGCTGCGCGCAGGTGTCGCCGCCGCTCCCAGGCAAGTTCAAACAAAAGATCGTCGTCAAAGCCGAACAGCGGGCTCTTGAGCGCAATCGCGAGGGCAAGGTCGTCGCGCGAGAGCAGCAGCGCGTCAGCAAGCGCCATCAGATCGACAATCGCGATATGCTCAGTCAGAACGAGGCGGTCGGCGCCCGCAACCGCAACGCCGCCGTTCTTCAAGGCCCGGATAATCGCGCCAAACAGCGGACCGCGCTGGCGCACCAGAATCAACACGTCCCCGTAACGCATCGCCCGACGCTCTGGCCCGACCGGCGCCCTGCTGTCGATAAAGCCACGCACAG
>JASHRR010000802.1 GCA_030037185.1 Xanthobacteraceae bacterium
CGACGTGGCATTGACGGCCGTCACAGAGGACCAGGGCACCGAGGCGCTGGTATCGCGACTTGGCCTTCAGGCCGTGGGCTATGCCGAGGCCGTCGCGCTGAGCAAGCGCTTCCTCGAAGCAGTGCAAAAATGATCTGGGTCGAGATCCTGTCACGTCACCGCGAGGTCGCGGCGCGCTTTCGCATCGTCGGCGAAGAGGTGCGCATCGGCCGCGGTTACGGCAATGACGTGATTGTCGACGATCCTTACGTGGCGGCCCGGCATGTGCGCGTCTTTCGCGATCAGGCGCAGCGGTTGGTCGCAGAGGATACTGGCAGCGCCAACGGTATGTTCCGCGATCGCGGCAGCGGCCGACACCAGCGCATCGTCCTCGACCCGGAGCACCCGATTCGTATCGGCCACACCTTGGTGCGTATCCGGGAAGCGAGTTATGCGGTGGCGGGCGAACGCCTGGTGCGCGTGCGCGCGCAGGCCTGGCCGATTGCGCTCGCGTCGGGGCTCGGCGCCTTGATCCTCGTGATTGAGGCGCTTTTCGTGTGGCTGGCGCAGACAAACGAGCCCAGGGCTTCGAGCTACCTCAATCCGCTGCTCATCCTCGCTGCGTCGGTTCTGGCCTGGGTCTCCATCTGGGCGGTGTTGTCGCGTGTCTTTTCCGGCCGCGCCCGCTTGGTGGAGAATCTCCTTATTGCGCTGTCGGGCGTGCTCGTCCTGCTGCTCTTTGCCGAGTTTGCGCAATTCTCCGCTTTTGCGCTCGCCTGGCCCGTCGCGACCAATTACCAATATGTCATGCAGTGGTTCGTCCTCGCCGCTATGTGTTTCTTGCATCTGCGCGAGACCGGTCGGTCGCGACTGATGCTCAAGGGCGCTCTCGTTATCGCTCTATTGGTGCTGGCCGTCGCTACACAGACCGTGCTGCGCTCCGAGGCTCTGTCTGATTCCGGCCGGCAGGACACCTTCAGCCGGCTGATGCCGCCCTCGCTCCGCCTCGCGCCGGTACGCGACGAGAGTGCCTTTTTCGCCGAGATCGAGCAGCTCAAGGTCAGGCTTGACCGGGAGCGCACCCAAGCGCGGGCGGGCGGGGCCGGCCGTCCTTGACGGGGTGGTATTTCCCGTGGATGCCGGAATTTCGCAGATTGCGACTGCGCCGACCGCCGAGGTGCGCTCCGCGCACCGCAGGCCAACGTGAATGCCCGAGGGAGGCAAATATGCGAGCGCAGTTCGCGGTAGGCGCGATGGTCTTGTGTGTGACAGTCGGCATGACGCTTGACACCTCGGCCTTCGCCCAAGATGCTGCGCGCCTCGAGGCCGGTGAGGCAGCATGGGACAAGGCCGGATGCCTTCAATGCCACGGTGCCACGGGCGAAGGCGGCGCCGGCGGCGAATTCCCCGCCGGCCCAAGCCTGCGCAAAACGAGGCTCGATCGGGCGGCCCTCGTCGAGGCCATTAGCTGTGGGCTTCCCGGAACCCAAATGCCCAGCTGGCTTGACGGCGCCTATACCCAACGGTCTTGCTACGGGTTTCCTCCCGGGCCGGCTCCGGAAGCAGTAACCATCACGCCTGTTCTCAGTGCGAACGAAGTCGAGGCGCTTGCCGATTTTCTCGTGGCGAAAATTGTCGGGCGGTAGGCGATCAGGACGAAGCGCATCCTGTGTGTGGGCTCGACACGCAACATAGGGTGGCTTCGATTCTCGCGAATGGCCTGGTCGAACGCAGCGCTGACGCCGGGAAGGACTGTTGACTCAACCTGTCATAATTGGACCGGATGGCGCTCCTTGTACTTTGCGTTCAGCTATTTCCCCAAAGCATTTTCCCGAACGACCTGCAAGCGCGCCGAGCTTTCGAACTGATTGGCCATTGGCAGGCCCGTGTTGGGATCAAGCGTGGCCTGACCGGGCTTGTAATAGTGGCGGCTTTCGACGGTGATGGCCTCGCCCTCGATAAGCTTCTCGCATCGCTCCTTGACGAATATGCCGAGGATAGGAGTCTCGCCTTCGGCGGCCGGACGGTCGCTACAGGTCCATCCTTGCGTGCCGAAGCGTGCCTGGAACGCGATAGCGACACTGTAGGCTTCCATGCGAACCTCCTCATCCGCGCGCGGATCGGTGAAAATCCGATAGCCTTGCACAAGGCCCGAGCGATCGACGAGGAGCGAGAGGGTCACCGGCTGGCCGAGCACCAGCATGGCATTGTTGCGCGCGATGGCGTCCGGGTCGCGCGCGGCGCGGGCGATAAATTCCAACTCGTCGTCATAGCGAAAGGAGATTTCGCGCAGGCCCGAAGCCTCCGGGCGGCACCGCTCAAAGCGCTCGAATGTGCCGATGACAAGCCCCGGCGGCCCGCCGTTGGTCCCGCATGCGGGGTCAACGAATTCCTCCTCCGGAAGATCGCTGACCCGGGTGGGCAGTTGCAGGTCCCAGATGCGCGGCAACGGCTGCTCGGCCGATGCGGGGTTCGCGAGCCCGCTCGCGAGGGTCAAGGCGAGCGCGGCGGCGACGGTCCCCAAGGAAAACCCGGAACCGAGGTTGTCTCGCCCGCTTCCGGCGTGAAGGGGAGGATCGGCTGGGGGCAAGCAGGACGCGCGCGCTCGAAGCGATGCCCGCCACCGGCGTCGCAGGGGGCACGGCACGACAGGCGCCGTCCCGGCGACGCCCTGCTGTGCGCCGTCGCCCACCGCGCGCATCCCGCCTACAGCCCGAACACCATCAGGATCACGTTCTGTCCGAGCTCGGCCGCTTCCGGGAACGAGCCCTCGTCGCGGCCCAGCCGGCCTCCGGTGATGAGCGCGAGATATTGCTTGCCGTTGACCGCATAGGTCATTGGCGAGCCAGCGAACGCGGTGCCGGTATCGAAATGCCAGAGCTCCTGCATGGTGTCCTTATCGAAGGCCGATATCTTGCCCATGATGTCGCCGATGAAGATGAGGCCGCCGTCGGTGCCCAGCACGCCTGAATAAGCCGGATAATAGGACTCAAGTTTCTTCACCGTATTGCCGGTGCGGACATCGATGCCGCCGAGCAGACCGTGGCTCACTCTGCAGTTGGGATTGCGCACGCTGCGTTCTATCGGTTCGACGGCATTCTCCCTGGTGTCGACGCCGCAGTAAATCTCTCTGAAGCCTGTGCCGATCAGCTGCCTCGCCGGATCGGCAGGCCGCGAGTTGAAATAATTGCCTTCGCCGATCATGGCGTTGAAGTAGGTGATACCCCGCGACGGGTCGTAGGCGTTCGGCATCAGCGTCGGCATGCCATAATGGGCGGGGCGAACGTCCATCGCTTTCCTGCCGTATCTCACCGCTTTGCCGGCATAGTCCTGAATGGACTTGGACGGGTCGTAGTCGATCGGCTGGCCGGTCTTGAGGTCGAGCCCGGCGGTCCAGTTCACAGTGGTGAACGGTTGACCTCGGATGAACTGCCCGCTGGTGCGATCCAGCTCGTAATAGAAGCCATTGCGGTTGGTTTGTCCGATCACCTTTCGCAGCTCGCCGCCGATATTGGCATCATAAAGCTGGGTAATCGCCACCGAATCATAATCCCACGAGTCGTTGGGAATGGTCTGGAAGTACCACTTCAGCTTCCCGGTATCGACGTCCAGCGCGATGATGGAGTTGGTGTAGAGGTTGTCGCCGGGACGCCCCTGCGGATCGAACATGTGCACCGGGTTGGCGGTGCCGTAATAGGCAAGATTGGTTTCGGGATCGAACGACGGCTCCGTCCAAACGCCTCCGCCTCCGGTCGGAATGGTCCGCGGATCCGCCCAGGTTTCCGCCCCCGGCTGGCCCGGATCGGGAACCACCAGGAACCGCCACAACAGCTTGCCGGTGTCGGCCGTATAGGCGGCCACATAGCCGCGGCCGTTTTCGCCACGGTTGCTCTGCCCGATCAGGATCATGTTCTTGACTGCGAGCGGCGCTGCCGAGTGTCCCTGGTTGGGGGCGACTTCCGGCGCGGTGGTGTTGACGTCAAAGACCGGCTGGCCAGAGTCCTTGTCGAGCGCGATCAGGCGCGGGACCGAGGTGTCGGCGCCGGTGTTCAGGTACACGTTATTGCCGAACAGCGTGACACTGTGGGCGCTCTTTCCTCCGCCTTGAACCTTGGCATCGTATTTCCAGACCACGGTGGGCTTCTCATCGCGAACGTCGAGCTTCCAGTACTGGTGCCATTGGTTGCCCACGTACATGAACCCGTCCTCGGCGAGCGGCGTAAAATACTCGGTGGCCTTGTTGGGGCGGGTGGGGTCGCTGAGCGAGAACATGAACTTGACCTTGAGGTTGGCAACGTTGCCGCGGTTGATCTCGTTCAGGGCCGAGTGGTTCCAGTTGTTGTAGTTCCCCATCCGCATCAGCCAGTTCTGCGGTTCGGACGAGGCATTGAGGAGGCGCTGATAGGTCACCTCCGCGGCGGACGCCGCGACAAGGGAGAGGCCGAGACAAGAGCCGAGCGCGGTCGCGGCGAGGAGGCCGGTGAGGCCGACCTGCCGCTCGGTGTCAACCGCCTCCGCGTGATGGCGTTGGCAATCGCGCAGCGCGCGGCGGGGTCGCAGCATCGTCATTACGTCCTCCCACTAGGTTTTTTTGGCCATGCCGGACCATAACATTCCGCCGGCGTGAGGTCACCGCCTTCCAAAGCGGGTCTCGCCGTTTGGTGCTTTTGCGAGGCTAGCGTCAGTCGCGCCCACTCCAGCGTCTGTCTGGTTCCAGTGCCCCCTTCGATCGCAAAGTCCGGACCAGGAAGAGTGAGGGAACGATCCGGCGGGCCTTCGTGCGCCTCATGGCATCGGCACACCAACGCACTTATGCACCACGGCAAAACCACTCGACCTGCAGGCGTAGCGAGAGAGCCGTACGGATATGATCGCCTTCCAATCAGAGCGCACGAGCCAAGGCGCCTGCGGCCGGGCGCGGTCTTCAAGCCACCGCGCTGCTCGTATCGGGCGCCAAGCTTGCCGTGCAATACACATGAAATTGCGCCATATCTTGGTCGCTATTGGAGCGCCAATTCGCCACCGATCAGCTGTTTGGCTGTGAGGTCTTTCAGCAGAATGTCGTCATGGCTCGGGATCACAATGATGCCTTCGTGATCCATGACCTCCTTTATCCAGGTCAACTCGAACATTAGCGCTGGTGCAGATTCACCGATGCGCCGCATGGTGGCCTCAGGACGCAATTTGAGCTGCTTCACGTTGTCGAGGGTCCAGCCGACATCACCAATGAAAAGATACTCGCGTTCAGAAGCCAGCCGGACATAGACCATCTGGTGCCCGGGAGTATGCCCTGGCGCCTTGATCAAGACTATTCCAGGTGCCACGGGCGAGTAGCTTTCGTAATCGATTACGATGTAGCTGCGCGCCATTTCGGGGGTCAGGCGAATTTCCGGCATCTGCGGATAAGTAGTGAGCGTTCGCACTTGGGCGCGAGTCAGCAGTGTCTTGGCAGCGATTTCCTCGCGCTGGTCGGTCCTTATCACGCCTGCAACATGATCGCCGTGCTCATGCGTGATGACGATTAGCTTTGCCGCTATCAGCGCTTGCTGCAGAATCGCATTCCGGTCTGGCCAATAGGGCTCCGCCCGCCCGAATCCGAAGAATTT
>JASHRR010000803.1 GCA_030037185.1 Xanthobacteraceae bacterium
TGCGACGGCGCGAATTCATTGCAGGGCTTGGCGTGGCGCTGTGGCCAATTGCGGCACGTGCGCAGCGGCAGATATACGCGCCGCTCGGGAACAGGCAGCCAAAAAACCTACTTCGCGAGTTCCGCGACGATCCGGTCGGCGTGATAGACCTTGGCGAGCGCTTCGCGCAGCGCCCCGACCGCGACCGCGACCGCGCGATTCTGCTCTGGGTCGAAGCCGAAGTCGCCGCCCAGCGACTGGATGTTGCCGTCAAAGATCAGGCCGACGACCTCGGCATCCCGATTGATCACCGGCGAGCCCGAATTGCCGCCGATGATGTCGTTGGTGGTGGCGATGTTGAAGGGCTGGTCGAGGTTGAGCGCGCCCCGCGCCGCTATCCAGCTGTCCGGCAAGCGGAACGGGTCGGCGCCGGTGGCGCGCGCATACGCGCCGCCGAAGGTCGTGATCGGGGCGATGTCGCGGCCGTCCTGCTCGTAGCCCTTCACGGTGCCGAAGGACAGACGCAGCGTGAAGGTCGCGTCCGGATAGGTCGAAGTGCCGTCGAGGCGAAAGATGGCGTTGGCGATCCGCTCGGAATTCCGGGTGAGCTCCGACTGAATCTGATCCTCGTAGGCACGCCGAATAGCGCGCAGATCGGGATCGATCAGGCGTGCGAACGCAATCATTGCGTCCTCGCTGGTGGCGATCGTCGCTTCGTTTGCGTCGATGAGCCTGCGTCGCACCTCGGCGTCGGCGAGCTTGGTGCCGTCGACGAGCTCGGTCGCAAGCTGCGCGGGCGCCTTGGTGCTCAGCACCTTGCGCACAAAGGGATCGTCGGCGCCGAGCGCCTCGCGCAGCTTTGTGAGCGAGAATGTGAGCGTGAGTTTCTCGAGCTCCGGATAGATCGGTGCGCGCGAGTTCAGGCCCTGGCGCTGTCCACGGAAATTCTCGTCAGTGTATTCGGGCAGGCGCGCCTCGTCAGGCTTCTTGGCCTCGGCCGCGTGCCGCACGAGCGTCTTGGCAAAGCCGAACAGGCGGGAGCGGAAGCCCTGGCCACCTTCGGTGAAGACCTGGCGGTCACGCATGCCGCGGTAGCGGTCGAGGGCTGCACGCACATTGTCCCAAGCCGCGCCGTACTGCTGGCGCAGCTGCGGATCGGCGTCCACTTTGCGGCGCATCTCCGCCTCCGATGCTGCCCGCGCGCGGATGATGGCAGGATCGACAAGTGCCGCGAACTGGCCCTTACGGGCCTTGAGCGAGTTTTCGATACCGAACAGCATGCCCTTGGCGATCCGGGCGCGCTCGGCACCGGTTGCGGAGAATTCGGTGAGGATGCCGCGCAGCTCGGAATTATAGAAGATGTCGCGCGGCAGTGTGACGTCGCGCTGAAACTCGAGCGCCGCCACGGTATCGAGCCGGTTGGTGCGCCCCGGATGACCTGACGTGAAGGTGAGTTCGCCCGCCCGTGGATCGCGCGTCGCATAGCGCAGGAAATTTGCCGACGTGTCGAGCGGACGATCATCGACGTAGACGCGCAGATAGGCGACGTCCAGGTCGTAGCGCGGAAATTCGAAGTTGTCGGGGTCGCCGCCGAAGAACGCGATCGCCATTTCGGGCGCGAACACCAGGCGTACATCCTGATAGCGACGGTAACGGTAGAGATCGTAGATGCCGCCGTGGTAGAGCTCGACGACGTCACAGCGGACATTGGCATCGCCGCCCGAGCATTCCTTGGCGATCGTCGCCTCGATCGCCCGCTTGGAGTCGACCAGCGCCTTGCCGGCGAGGCCGGCCGTCGCGACATTGACGCGCGCGGTGACATCGGAGATCGCGACCAGCTGGTTGACCTCCACATTGGGGCACTTGCGCTCGTCTGCTGCAGTTTTGGCGTAGAAACCCGCCGCCACGAGGTCGCTGGTTGCGGTCGAGAGCTGCTCGATGCAGCTTTGGGCGCAATGATGGTTGGTCTGCACGAGGCCCAACGGCGACACGAAGCTCGCGGAGCATCCGCGCGCCAGCCGCACCGACGACAGGCGCACGTGGTCGAGCCAGTCGCGGTCCGGCGCAAAGCCGTAGGCCTTCTCGACTCGCGCCGACGGAAATGCGTCGAAGGTCCACATCCCCTCGTCAGCGCAGGCGGGCGCGACAAGGGTGAGGGCAACAGCAAGCGGGGCGGCAAATCGGTGCATCTCGTCTCCACGGATTTTCGGTGGATTAATGCACGGACTGTAGCCGAGGACGGTACGCGTGCGAAGCGCTGGGATCGGGCCACCGTACCCCGAAGGGCGCAAGCAGCAGGACGTATCACCCACAGCAAAGTGGCCTAGTCTCGGGTCGGTGTCAATCACCTGTCGCGTGACCACCGGTGCACTGCGATGTCAGCGTTGGGCCATCGGACCATCCACCGCATTCAAACCGGGAGACACCGAGAGACTCGACCGAGCCTTCATGGCTCAGCCCGCCGCCAACTGTTCAAGTCTCCATTTGCGACCCAAATGGCGCCGACAAGTGATACTCCAGACCACGAGAACTGCGGCGGCGATGAGAATGAATAGCGCTGGGGGCGAACCCATGCTTGGGGTCTTGCTGGGCGGCGAGTACTGTCAAGTCCTCCCACCATAATGATCCGCCACACCGCCCCTGCAACCATCAGGGTGATCAGCGTCACACATATCAGAACCATGCGTCGGTCGATCACCTACTCCTCCTGGTCGCCAGCTTGAGCTTCCCGCCCGAGCGAACGCCGACGCCGACTGTTTCAGCAAAGCTCAGCAGCGCGTCCTCGAGCACTGAAACCTTGAGACTGTAGGTGACCGTCGTTCCGGCTTTTCCGACTCGACCAAGTCCGCCTCGCGCAGGACCGCGAAATGGGCCGAGAGCGTCGGTTTGGCAAATCGAAGTGCTCCGCGATCTGCCCAGCCGTCATTGGCCGTTCCCTTAACAGCAGGACATCGTGGCGGCGGGCGCGCTGGTAGTGCTTGAAGCACGAACCTTTAGAGCCTTGGTAGTGCATTGACGCACTTACCGCTATTCGACATGCGCGAGCAGCCGCAGACGACGTCGCCGCATCTTAGGTTGTGGGTTGAAGCCTCTTTGTTCCCGCCGCAATCACATTCGCAAAGCCAATGCACATCTCCGTGCGTGTTGCGGTAGGGTGTCCGTTCGGGTGTCCGTTCTCGCACAACGAGATGGCGGAATCGGTGCCCTGCCAGACCATTCAATTCAATCTGGTCATCTGTGTCTAACCTCGACTCTGGTATCGAGATATCACGAATGCATACTTAAAACATGAGCACATTAATGCCGCCCGTTACGAAATTTAACCTGCGTAGAAAAGTCCGCAGCGAGAGACCAAGCGCAGATAGACCCTGAACTCATCGGGCGACGCAGAGCCGTCGCACGAGGAGCCGGCTTGAACTAGTGCATTACAAAGAATTAAGACATTACTATAAGTAATAATTACCAAACTCAATGTTCTACAATGGGGAACGCACCACCAGAATATCCCGGAATGTTGTAATTCCGGCACAGACGAATCAAGTTGAGTTGCATGAGGTCCCGCCACCGCGTGCTGCGACCCTCTGGCAATCGCGTTAATTTGTGGTAATGTATTAATTGTGGTAACGTTCTGACGCGACGACGTGGCCGTTTATAGGAATATTCGATTGATAATATTTTGGAGTGTTGCCATTCCGACACAGCCGAACCTGCTTAGCTTTAGTAGTATCCGAACAGGGAACCAGTCGTGGATGTGTTCCCTGGGGAGGTATCACAATGTTGAAAAACTTAACAGCGACCGGCTTTGCCGGCGCCCTGTTGGCTATGGCAGTGACGCCGTCGGCTGCACAGGAGGATTTCATCCCATTCCAGGCCGTGCAGTTGCCGGACGCTGGAACCCTGGAGGCGTTCGATATTAGCTTTGTTAACGCGGCACTCCACACCTATGCGCTTTCCGCTTCAAGGGTTGTCGACAGTAGGGGGCCGTTCGGGACGGTTGTCATCGTCGACACGAACCTCAATGTCGTCACCAAGGAACTCATTCCAGACCCGCCATTCGCCGGCGCCTGTTCGTTTCCGGCACGAAATACGGT
>JASHRR010000094.1 GCA_030037185.1 Xanthobacteraceae bacterium
CACGCGGAAATGAAAGAGACCGCCAACTAAGGCGGCCCCTAGTCACGCCGACGGCTTAATGCGCCTCGGCCGCCTGCGGCACGGGACGTGTGGCGATTTCGACAAGGACATCCCCCGGAGCGGTGCAATAGAAATGAGTACCGCGTCCGTGACGGCCCGCTTCATGGATTTCTCCTGGTGATAGATTGGCTGTCGCCAATTCATCGCGTTTGGCTCGCACGGCAGCCGCGTCCTCGACGTAGAAGCCGACATGAAAGGTTTCAGGATAGGCGACTGGATCGTGCTTCTTCGGTTTCATCAAAGTCAGGACGAAATCCTCCTTGTTGCACAGGAGTGTGAAAGCACCGGAGCCGAGTTCGAGGGAACGCTTAAACCCGAAGAATCGCTCGAAGAATCCGGCGAGACCGGCGATGTCTGAAGTCGTCAGATTGAGATGCTTGAGTTGCATGGCTTTCCATCCGTCCAGGTTTGAGGAACGGACGGAGACCAAAGTCGATGCTGACTGGGGGCTAGAGTGATAGGAGGAAAGGGGCACCGATACGCCGGGGGCTTAGAGCGCACGGGCCGTTCGGCTCACACAGCTTCTTTAGTTGCTCCTCCCGGAACAACTTTGGGGCGGTCGGTGGCCCCTCGTTGGCCCTGGCGAAGGTATTCCCGCTACTGTCGGTGAGCGGCAGCAGGACGGGGATCATAGGGGTCAGGCCGCCCACCTGAATTTGCAGCATCTGACCTTTCTTGAGTTTATCGACCAGCTCGGGCGTCGCTTCATATTGTGCTGTACATCTATTGGCCAAGCAGGTAACGGCGCTGCTGATCGCCGGCTCCTTATCGATAGTCATGCGGGCGCTTCTCGACTGAGGCGAGCCTGGTAGGGTAATGTAGAAGCGCTTGGGCACACCTTCGTGCTCAATCAGGGCCGCGGCCACGACCGTTTGACCGTCCTTGGTGCGGGCGTCCTTGCCGGTGAAGCAGACCTCCCGACCATCCGGGCCACTACCTTTGCCGCAGAACTTCGCCCACGGCGAATAGATCAATTGCGGTATTTCGGCTGTGGTGTTTCCCGCTCGCCCGCGCTCCTCAGCCGCGGCTGCTGGAGCAGTAGAAATGATCCCTGCGGACAGGATTGCTCCGGCGATTGCCGCTCCCGTAGACGCAGACACTACCAATGAGGAACCCATCTTATGTGTCATTAGCATTCTCCACGCTTCGGTTTGCGAGGTCTCAACGCAGATTTTTGACACTGCCCCAGGCGCAGTCCCGGCGGCCAGGGCCTATTCCCCACCAGAGCCCCACCGAACCCACCGAGCAATTGGAATTGCCAACTGATCGGTTGTCGGCCCAAGGGGCCTGAGGGGCATGTAGGGCTTTAAGGGGGAGAAGGGCAACCTGATGTTGTGATTGTTCACTGTGTGGCGTAAAGGCCAACCCTTCGCGAGAGCTGGACTAAAAGCGCCACCGCTTCTCGCGCTCCCTCTGCTCTAGCTTTTTTTGTTGCTCCTGGAACACCTTTGGGTCGGTCGCTGGCCCTTCATTGGCTCTCGCAAAGCTGTTCCCGCTACTATCGATGAGCGGCAACGGGAAAGTGATCGCAGCGGCGGCAAGGTTGGTTGCCTGGATTTGCAGCACCTGGCCTTTCTTGAGCTTACTAACCAGTTCGGGCGTGGCATCGTAGTCGGCCGTGCAGCTGTTGGCAAAGCAAGTAGAGAAAGCGCCACTGATCGGCGGCTCCTTGTCGATGATGAGACGGGCGCCGTATTGCATCTGAAGCGGGCTCGGCAGGGTGACGCGGAAAAACTTCCCTTGCCCGCCTTCTGGCTCGATCAGCGAGGCGGCCACAACCGGCTGACCGGCCTCGGTGCGGGCGTCCATGCCGGTGAAGCAGACTTCCTTGGCACCCGGTTCATTGCGTTTGCCGCAGAATTTCGCCCAGGGCGAATAGATGAGCTGCGGCATGGTGCTTGGCGCCCAATCCCGAGCTTGAGCCGCGGCTGCTGGACCGCCAGAAATGATCGCGGATAGGATCGTCCCGGCGATTGTCGCTCCCGCCATCGTAGACGCTGACACGACGAATGTGGAACGCATTTTATGTGTCATCGGCATTCTCGGTGTTCCGGCGCAAAACGTGAATTTCCCCTCCAGGCGCACCCAAACAATAACACATCCTTGACGAGAAATAACCTATGCTGACCCCACGTGGCTGTGGCGTTTGCACTTGAGTGGCGCGCAGTAGCTGTTCACGTCGGCCTTGCGACGAGCACCCTTGCGGCCCCTACGGACTCTTGCGTCGCTCGCGCTTCCTACAGGGCAAGGCTGACCCCGCGATCGGATCCATGGCGGGCCCTCACGACCCAATCGACCTTGGCGGACCCATCTGTTTTGCACTTGACGCCGTAGCATGCTGCCTAGCGACGCAGGGGGGTTGGAACCAAGTGTACGAGGAGCATTTTCGCGCCAAGGTCTTTTCAGCACGCGCCAGTATCAGTCGGGGAGTTTTGATCGTAAGAGGCAAACCCGTGCATGAAACCCGTGCGTGACCTCAAATCCAAGCCTCTCGGAGCGATCCCGACCGCAGTGGGATTGATCACGCGGCTTGCTTACGAACGGGCGCAAGCGGCCGGGATCGAGCTGGAGCCGCTTTTGGATAAAGCGGGGCTAACCAAACAACAAGTCGAAGACGTTGATGCCCGGATCGGTGCCCACAATCAGATCAAGTTTCTAAACCTCACCGCAAGCGCGCTCCATGACGAGTTTCTTGGATTTCACCTTGCTAAACAGCCAGCTGACTCTCGAAGGATAGGACCGCTCTATTATATCGTGGCTTCCTCGGCGACTTTAGGCGAAGGCTTGCGACGACTGGCGCGGTACGCCTCGATGACGAATGAAAGTGTCTCTCTAAGATATTTTGAAGGCAGAGATATCAGGATGGTGACTAATTACTTTGGTGTCGCCCGGCACCTGGATCGGCATCAACTCGAGTAGTGGTTGACTGCGTTGATCCGGGTAAGCCGGAACTTGACTGGTTATCCCGTCAAACCGAGCCGCGTGAGCCTCGTCCATCGACGCCACCGCGTTGGCAATTTTGAATTCGCTGCATTCTTTGGCTGCGATATTGAATTTGGTGCAGCAGTCGATGAGGCTGTCTTTCCGCTGTCACTCGCCGATATGCCGGTCGTCAGCGCGGACCCGTATCTGAACAAGCTGTTGATGGCGAATTCTGAGGAGGCTCTTTCCCGCCGGTCAACTAAGCCGGGCGGGTTCCGAACGGTCGTCGAGAATGCAATTGCCCCGTTGTTGCCGCACGGGAGCGCCCACGAGAGCGAAATTGCTAGCCGGTGCGGCTTGAGCCGACGAACGCTTATGCGCCGGCTCACGTCCGAGAATTCAACGTTCGAGCAAGTCCTGAAGACCTGAGACGGGACCTGGCGATGCAATATTTAGTTGATCACGGCTTGTCGATCTCGCAAATTGCTTGGCTCCTCGGCTATCAGAATGTCAGCGCATTCACGAGCGCATTTAAGCGGTGGACAGGCCAAACGCCTCGAGAAGCACGTTTCCAACTCCAACACCCGCAGGACCCGATGTCCCCTCCGGCCCATTGGCTCCCACCCCGTCCCTGACTTCGGCTGTATTTTATCGTCTCGTTCCAGACCGGCGCTT
>JASHRR010000804.1 GCA_030037185.1 Xanthobacteraceae bacterium
CGAACCCACTGTCCGCCTGTTCGAGCAGCGTCATTTTGTTCCTCCAAATGGCTCTTGCGAGCTCTTTCACTTGGCCAGGGCATTATCTTGCGCCGGGCGCGGCTTGACAACCGCCTCGCCAGCACGTGGCCAACCTTGCTCCCCCCCCCGCCAGCCTGCGGGCCGCAACAGCCGCGCGTCTCGAGGAGGTCGTCGAGTCGCCGCATCAGCTAAAAGGTGGTTACGGTCTTGCCGGTGTTGGCGCGCAGTGACTTGATGTCGACTTCGAGCGCTGAAGATTTGGTGTTGCCACCGCGTTCAAGCACCCCGGCGGCGCCTTCAACGAGCTCTTCATCAGATGATCCGATTGGCGGGCAGGGGGTGCGTGTCATCGGTGCTCCTGATTCGCAGGCCAAAACATGCAGGCCCCGCCCTACGGAATCCTAAATCACGATGGAAACGGCGGCATCATTTGAAGATTGGCCCACCCGACGATGCGGCAACAAGGCGCCCGGACGCCGTCACCACTCACGTCTGCGGCAGGGGAATGAACTCGATTTCGTCACCCGGCACTTTGCCGAATCGGCCGGCCGCCCATTCGGCTTTGGCCTGCTCAATCCTTTCCTTGCGTGACGAGACGAAGTTCCACCAGATGTGCCGCGGCCCGTCCATGGCGCTGCCGCCCAGAATCATGAGATGGGCGTCCGTAACGGCATTGAGCGTGATCGGGTCGCCAGGGCGGAAGACCAAGAGGCGCTCGCGTGAAAACCGGTCGCCGTCGATGTCGATCTCGCCGTCGACCACGTAAATCGCGCGCTCCTCGTGGCCTGCATCGAGCGGCAGCGCGCCGCCGGCGCGAAGCGTTGCGTCGGCAAACACCGTCTCCGATGTGGTTCTGACCGGCGAGTGCTCGCCATAGAGCGAACCAACGACCACGCGCACGGTCTTGTCGTCATCATGCACGACCGGAAATTGCTCGGCCCCATGATGGGCGAAGGCAGGCGCCATCTCCTCATCGACGGCCGGTAAGGCGACCCAACATTGCAGTCCGTGCAAATGATCTCCGCGGGCGCGGCGTTCCGGCCCGGTGCGCTCCGAGTGCACGATGCCGCGGCCGGCCGTCATCCAGTTGATCTCGCCGGGACGGATGGCGATTGCGCTGCCAAGACTGTCGCGATGGATGATCTCGCCTCGGAAAAGATAGGTCAGCGTTGCGAGGCCAATGTGCGGATGCGGGCGCACATCGATGCCGGCGCCGGAGCGGAAGTGCGCCGGCCCGAAGTGATCGAAGAAGATGAACGGACCGACCATGCGGGTGCGCTCCGAGGGCAAGGCGCGATGCACGGTAAAATCGCCAAGGTCGACCGAACGCGGCACGATCACCTGTGCAATGGCCCGCGATTGGGCAGCGTTCCCGAACTCCGGGTCCTGGCCGCGGAAGAAACTCATGATGTTCTCCTCGATTGAGGCCGCCGCATGTCGTCGCGACTGACACGTCGGCCTTATCAATGTCACATAACGGGGGTCGCTTGCCAGACAGATCGTGCGATGACGGCCGTGCATCCAGACGATGCTCTCCTCTCCGAGAAAGAAGGCCACCCCTTCCGGGGCGGCCTGGGCCGGGCAACCTAAGCCGCGGTTCGCTCAAACGAGACGTTGCGCCGCAGACAGCTGGGCGCTTCCTCAACCGCGGGCTCCGCAAACGAAGAGAGCTTCGTCGGGAAGAAATCCCCGACCGGCGTAACAACCTTCCCGGGGGAGATAACCGGATCGCCGGCCCGCTGCGCCGGCTTGATTGCTTGGCCCAGCATTGCCGCCACTGCGAACTCAGGGCAACAGACTTCGCAGCCGCGTGACGGCGCCCGTCAGCAGCGTGCTGATAGACGGCTCCTCCGCCGTTTCCGCCTCGACCGCGCGCCCTCCTTTCCCTCCCCGGTTGACGGCGGCGCCAGAGAAGGGGGCGGCCACCATCTCGGTGCGCCGTTTGGTTTCCTTACGTCCGATCACCATCGCCCAGTAGACCTTGTATCGGGCGCTCTCGTTACGGGCGACCGCCACGCCGATGCTGTCGGCCTCGGGCAACAGAAGGTTTTTATTGTGGCCTGGAGACTCCTTCCAGATGCGCAGCGTATCGGCCCAGGTCTTGGTGCCGGCCGCGATGTTCTCTGCCGCCCGAGTCATGTTTGCGCCCGAGACCCGGCTGGGGAAAGAGCCCGCCACATCGTGATCCATAATGCCGCTGCTTGCCATCGCCTGGGCCTGCCGCACGGCCACCGCGGTCAATTTGGCGTCCGTCTTTACCGCTGGCAACCCATGCTCGCGCCGATAACGCGATATCATGTCGGTAATATCTTCGGCACGCGCCGACGAAACCGCGATCGCCATTCCAAGCAGGAAACAGATGCGTTTCATTTGCTAGTTCCAGCCCGTATGTCCCGCCCATCGGATATGAATTACTGCCATCGAGATGCGATGGCAATCGCCACGCCGGGTGGATCGGCGACACCGTGGCCGGCTTCCTCCCGGACGCGGCCCTTATCGGCGCCAGGTTAAATGCCTAAATCCCCCGAATTTATTCATGGGGATATTGGGCGCAGCGAAAACCCGGTATCGGCCGTCCCCTGGGCAAATCACCGTCAAATTGCGGCTGCGAGACAGCTCGGTGGCGACCTCAATCCACCGGGTCGAGCGGTCGATTTCCTGTGCCTTACATCAACGAAGCCCTTTAAGCACATGCTGCGCTGGGACCGTTGGCTCTCGAAATACGATTTGCACCGCCTTACAGTCGGCTCGAGCAAGCAACTTCCAGACGCGCCAACGCTGTGTGCCACGCCTGCGTCTCGGCGCGAACGACTCACGGCAAACCCTCCCTTCGACGGCGCGACTCCCTCGGTCGGGTGTCATTCAACCAGGGATCACCTTTGTGGTGAAGCACCTTCCGAAGTGTCCGCGACCAACCCTTGCATCTGGGTGATATCCCCAAGCTGCCGCAATCAAGACCGGCGCTGGCAGCTCAACCAGAATGCCCGTGGACGCACATCGCCATTCCGATCGAGATTGAGTGCACCAACCGGGCACTGAACACCAGGATCGGAATAGACCCCGGCCTCAACACGCTGGTATCTGCCGACGAACACGACAACGAGCGGCACAGCTTCCGCCGGTTGGCGATCTTCGCGTGGATGTTACCGATGCCGTTGTCTTGCGCGCTCTCGGGCTCGTGGCGAGTTTGGCTTCGCGCTGCGAGAGAATTTGCGGCACCTCAATGATTTCCTCTGCAAGGAGAGCACGAAGATCGTCAAGGAATACGGGCTTATCGTGGTGGGCGATGTCAGCCGGTCGAAATAGACCACGCTGGTCGGGCCTCAAGCATATGCTCTCCTACAAGGCGATGATGCATGGCGGGAGCACGCTTGAGGTCAACGAGGCCTGCACCACACCTGTTCCGCGTGCCGCCCGCCGAGCGGCCCTAAGGGTATTGCAGGCCTTGGAATGAGAGTGGGATTGCAGCGCGGGCGCAAACGCACTTACGGCAAGCGGCGAGAAGGCGCCGGCCACCCGCGATGCCCTGCCTGTGATCGGGCTGCTGCCGGCGCACATCAGCCGGGTCAGTTTGGTGATGATTGTGTCCGGTCCGGAAGGGGTCGGCGCCACTGGCGATCGTCCGATCGAGCAACCGGTGAGGTGAGCGACTCACCGGCTGGCCTGCGGTCGCCAGACCGCATAAGCTTTGGTGGGATCGGCGGCAGGACTGCTCAACCGGGCTGCCGGGAGGAGATAGGCCAGGAGGAAGCCATGAATGCGGGTAAGACATTGGCTGCGGCGTGCCTGGTTGCGGGTGCGGGAGCAGCGGGCTCGCTGCCGCCGACGGCGGCTGCGGCCGAACTTGTGGTGCTGACCAACCAGGGCGCGACGCCAGGGGTGCGCGAACTCGCCGCCGCTTTCGAGCGCGCGAGCGGGCACAAGGTCACGGTCATTCAGGAAGACGCTGCCGCACTGGAGCGGCGCTTGAATTCCAATGGCCGCGCGGATCTGATCACCAGCAACCCCGCACCGATCGACGAGCTGATCCGAAAGGGGGAGGTTGTGGCCGGGACCGCAACGCCTTTCGTATTTGCCGGACTGGGCCTGTCGGTGCGGGCTGGCGCGCCGAAGCCGGATATCGGCACCGTGGAAGCCTACAAAGCGACGTTGCTCAACGCGAAGTCCATCGGTTATTCGCGCGGCTGCAGCGGCACGCACGTGGCGGAGGGGATTGCAGAGCTCGGGCTTACCGAAGCGCTGAGACCCAAGACCGTGTTCACGGGTGGCGGCCCGGTTGTCGAATATCTGGCGAGAGGCGAGTTCGAGATCGGCATCCAGCAGACCAACATCATGGTGGGGGCGCCGGGTACGGAGTATGTCGGCGCGCTGCCCGGCTTCCTGAACAAGCCCTGCCCTTCAAGCGTTGCATTGATGACGGCGTCGAAAGAGCCGGAGGCCGCGCGCGCGATGATCAAATTCATGACGTCGCCGCAAGCCGCGCCGCTGCTCCGCAAAACTCACGTAGAACCAGCCCAGCCTTGACGCAAATTGGAAGCCGTTCCGATGAGATCGGATCATCTCTGCGCCATCAGGGCGTCCCCGGATTGGAGCCGATGCGCGTCTTTCTTGTGGCGCCCCGGCGACCACGACGGGGATGACCTGGACAAGCCCGGCCATGACACGGGACAAGTCGTTCAATATGATCGGGACACGCCGTAGCAATAGGTCTGGAGGATGCCCGTGAGACTGTCCGCCAACGCAGTGATGTTCAGCCTCTTCGTCGCGCTCGGAACCAGCAGTGCTGCTCCCGCCCGCGCGAGCGAGATCGTTATCTTCCTCAACCAGGCCACCGCATCGGGGGTGCGCGAGCTTGCGGTCGGCTTCGAAAAGGCGACCGGGCACACGGTCGACGTCAGCTTCCAGGCCGGGCCGGCGCTGAACCAGAAGATCGTTTCCGGCGCGCCGGGGGACCTGGTCTCGCTTGGCATTGATCAATTCAATGACTACATCAGCAAGGGAAAAGTCGTTGCCGGCAGCGTGGTTGAATACGCCCGCGTCGGCAACGGCATCGCGGTTAAGGCCGGCGCGCCTAGGCCTGACATCAGCACGCCTGAGGCCTTCAAACGCGCGATGCTCGATGCCAAATCGATCGGCCATACGAATGCGGGCACCGGTCCGTTCAACACCCGCCTGTTCCAGAGGCTCGGTATTTACGACCAGATCAAGGATAAGATCAAAATCATCCAGGGCCGCCTCGTCGCCGAGGCTGTTGCCGCGGGCGACGTCGAGATCGGGATCCAGCAGACCAATGTCATCCAGCCTGTTGCCGGGACCGAATATCTTGGTCCGTTGCCCGCCGAGCTGATGGAATACGGGCGCGTTGGCGTTGGCCTTCTAGCGGTGTCGCAGCAACGGGAGATCGCGAACGCCTTCATCAAGTTTATGGCCGATCCGGCGAATGCGGCGCTCATCCGCAAGGGCGATATGGAACCGCCGGAGCGCTGACACGGGGTTATAAGGAGCCGAAATGTCCGAATGCATTCACTGCGAGATTCACGACGTGCTGGAGAGCCATCTGGAGGCCGAAGACGCCAATATCGCGGAGATCGCATCCAAGGTGACCGAAGTGCTCGCCGATCTCATCTTGATGGTCCCGCCGGCCGACCGGGGTATGTTGATCGCCGATATCCTGGCGAATCTGGGTCAATTCGTGCTGGAGAAAAATGAAGATGCGGTGGAGCAGGCGCAATCCGGCCCGCGCCGGCTAGGGCATTGACTTGCCGCTTGACAGGACATTCGCTTGCCTAATCCGGCTTTCAGAGGAATCCATAGGGTAGGCAAAGGCGCCTCGGTTGTCGCCATTTGGCCACCATCGGGCTGTCAATCCGACAGCCGCAGCGTGGGCAGGCGCCTTGCGAGGATGTTCGAGACGCCGCAACGCCTCTGCCGGGCGATGCCCATGGCACCATGACCGTAGGAAGTCACTATTGAACTGGCAAAATTTCTTGTTCGGTACGAAACACACAGCGATCGGAACTGCGGCGCAAATCGACGCATACCGCCGGTTCGCCAAGATGACCACAGACCCTGGTCATTTCGCTGTGGTCAGGCAGACAACGCTTTGCAGGGGCGGCTTGGGCCTGACAACCTAAGCGTGGGCAGGCCGTCGCTCAAACGGAGAAAGCAGACCCACCCGCGCTCTTGCAAAGTCACCGCACCGTCCTGGGCTCGGTCGGGGCAGGGCTCAACGGGTCATCAATGCAGGCAACACCTGGTTTCCCGGGTTGCCGATTTCCACTGTCGGCTGCCGCGCCGCCAGTCGCCAGAGTTTTTTTTAAAATCGCGCCTGCGCCGCGCGCTTGGTGCGGATTGCTCCAGCCTCACGCCCTCGCCGCCTCCTTGGTACGGATGTGCTCCGGCCGCACACCGATCCCGATAAATCGCGCCGGGATGCCGCGCAAAGGCGGGAACCGGTCGAGCAGCCTCACGGAGAACGGCACTTTCGGCTGCCTGGTGCCGGCCAGCACTGGCCCGATCACGCGGTTCTGAATGGTGCGCTGGAACGCCTGCGTCACCCGCATCGGCCATTCGCGCCGCCTCTGCACCTGGGCCAGATGGTCGAGCGTGACGGCGCCGGCGCCCAGCGGGTCGGCCAGAATGTTGGCGGCCGCGACGGCGTCCTGAATGGCGAGATTGATGCCGACGCCGCCGATCGGCGACATCGCGTGGGCGGCGTCGCCGATGCACAAGAGGCCCGGCCGGTACCACTGCGGCAGGCGATCGAGCGCAACCGTGAGGAGTTTCACGTCGTCCCAGCTCTTGAGCTCGTTGACGCGCTCCCCAAGCCACGGCGACAGGGCGAGGATGGTGCGCCGAAAGTCGTCGATATCGCGTTGCATGAGTTGGTCCGCCGAACCCTTCTCAATGACATAGGCGCATTGCCAATAATCGCCGCGGTCCACCATGATGAAAATGCCGCCTGCTTCGAAGTGGCCGAAAGTTTCAGCCTCGTCGTCCGCCCGGCGCGAGAGCCGCATCCACAACACATCCATAGGGGCGCCGAGGTCCTCGACCTTAAGGCCGGCGCGCTCGCGTATCGTCGAATGCCTTCCGTCGGCGCCGATCACCAGGTCGGCATGGATCTCCACCGCGCCGGCTTGCGCGTTCGCCCGCAGGCCGACGATCCGACCGCCCTGCTCGATGAGGTCGGTCGCCTCGGTTTTCATCATGAGGCGGAAGCTTTGGTAGCCTCGACCGCGGTCGGCCATGAAGTCGAGGAAATCCCATTGCGGCATGAACGCAACGAATTTGCAGGCGGTCGACAATCTCGCGAAATCCGCCATCGTGACCCGTACTTTGCCGATCTCGCCGATAAGGCGCTCGACCTTGCGGTGGGGCAAGCGCAGGAACGCATCGAGCAATCCCAACTCTTGCATCAGCTCCATCGTCGAGGGGTGGATGGTGTCGCCGCGGAAGTCGCGTAGGAAGTCGGCGTGCTTCTCAAGCACGACGACGTCGACGCCCGCGCGCGCCAGCAGGTATCCCACCATCATTCCGGCCGGCCCGCCGCCGCCGACGCAACATTGCGTGGTGAGAGTGTTTGCGCTCATGACATCCTCCAACGCGGTTGCGCTTGCGGCGTTGCCCAATCACACACCTGCGGCGCCGCCGTTGGCGCGGGGATCGTGACCGCCCTCCAACATGCCGTCCCGATGCAGGATGACGGCGCCCGCATGGCCCATTGTGTCGGAGTAGCGCTCAGCGAGAACCTCGACATCATGTCCGGCCGCCGACAGGCGATCGATCATGTTGCCGTCAAAGCCGTCTTCCATGCGCAGGCTGGTGACGGCCGAGCCCCAGGTGCGGCCAAGCAGCCAGCGCGGCCGCGCGAGCGCATCGGCGAGCGGAACGTGATAGATCACATGACGGGTGAATACCGCCGCCTGCGTCTGCGGCTGTCCGTCGCCGCCCATCGTGCCATAGGCGATGATGCGACCGTCGCGCAGCACCGCGAGCGCCGGATTGAGGGTGTGAAACGGCAG
>JASHRR010000805.1 GCA_030037185.1 Xanthobacteraceae bacterium
ATGGTTGCTCACGTTCCGCCAAACTTTCGACGCGTGATCACTGCCGCGGCGGGAGGAAATGTCATCGAATGGTACGACTTTTACATCTTCGGGAGCTTGGCCGCGGTGTTGTCGGTCAAATTCTTTGAGAAATCGCACCCGGTTGCAGCGCTGCTCAGCACGATCGCGCTGTTCACTGCCGGCTTCTTGGTCCGTCCATTGGGCGCATTCGTGTTCGGCTGGATGGGAGATCGCATCGGCCGCAAGTATACGTTCCTCGTCACGCTGAGCGGCATGGCGCTGGGCACGGGCGCGATCGGCTTGATCCCGACCTTCGACCAGATCGGCCTTGCTGCCGCGATCATTCTGTTCTGTTTGCGGATGATCCAGGGCCTGTGCCTGGGCGGTCAATACGGCGGCGCCATCACCTACGTCGCCGAGCACGTTTCGGACGAACGGCGCGGTTATTATACCGGCTGGCTCCAGACCTCACCAACATTGGGCATTGTAGTTTCGCTCGTCGTCATCATCGCCTCGCGCACGTACTTCGGCAATGAGGTGTTCGACGACTGGGCGTGGCGCGTCCCGTTCCTGTTTTCCTTCGTGCTGATGTTGATCGCCTATTACATCCGCGTGCACTTCCAGGAATCGCCGATTTTCGAACAGATCAAGGCGAAAGGGGCGATGACCAAGAATCCGTGGAGGGAGGCCTTCCTCAGCGCCAACATCAAGTTCGTGCTGATCGCGACGATCGTCGTATTGGGCGAGGGTGTGGTCTGGTACAGCGGCCAGTTCTGGGCGTTGTATTTCCTCGGCACGGTTTCCAAGCTCGACCCACTGACCACCGCCTATATCGTGGGAGCGGGGCTGATCATCGGAACACCGACGCTCATCCTCTTTGGCTGGCTGTCCGACCATATCGGCCGCAAGCCGGTTATCTTGGCGGGGTTTCTGCTCGCGGCGGTCACTTACTATCCGCTCTATTCATGGCTCGGGGACGCTACCCAGCCGGGCGCCGTCAATTACCCGACAGCTATCATTATTGTGGCAATTCTCGTCGCCTATGTCGGGCTGGTCTATGGACCGATTGGGGCGTTCCTTGCTGAATATTTCCCTGCCAGGATTCGCTACACTTCGGTGTCGGTGCCCTATCACATCGGCAATGGCTGGGGCGGCGGACTGGTACCGTTCATCACTACGGCCGCTTACACGGCGACAGGCAGCCTCGGCTATGCGTTGATCTACCCGATCGCGGTTCCTGCAGTTTGCTTCGTACTCAGCCTGTTCTTGATGCCGGAAACTCGCGAAATGAGCATCTGGGAGGAGAAGGCCGTACAGAAAGCGTAATCGCTGAATCGACAAGGAGGCATGGTGCTGGGTCGAGTTCATCCTGGAAACATGCCCATCTAGGCACGCCGCCCCCGAGGTTTCCCCGCTTGCAACTCACTTGCGGGGGAGCGGGCAGTGCGAGTACAACTCACTCCACCGCTTCCACCAGCGCGAGACCTTCGCCGCGCCAATGCCCGACGCCGGTGACAACAGCCTGGGTCGGCGCGCCGGTCATGGTGTGCTCGCCAGGATCGCATGGTGGAAACAAGGCTCTCCGCTGGACCGCCATGGCCGCAAGTGCAATGTTCATGACGAATTGCGGTTCGACGCCGTGACCAATGCGGGTGCCGGTTGCTCGCACCGTAAGTTCGGCATGAGCCTCTAGAAAGGTACGCTCCTCTGCAGTTGCCGGGGAGGCACCGCTCGCGCCCGAAATCACCGCGCACTCAGGGGTAATGTCGGGCAGCGTTGTCCACAGCTTGTGGAGCGTTGCCGTAATGACCCCGGGTTTTCGGTTGGATCGTGCGTTGACGACGGCGGCGAGCCGGGCAAGCGGTTTTGCACCCCGCGAACGCGCGTGCTCGCTCGCTTCCAGCACCAGGAACGCTCCCATCGAGCCGAGCGCGAATCCAGGCCGGGCGGCGCGGTCCCACACCGGATGGAACTCGCGCTTGAGGGCGAAACCGCCAAACTCGTAGAGCATCAACATTTCCTTGCGCTCGGAGTTCTGGGCACCGCCAACGAGGGTGATGTCGCTCTGGCCGGCCCCGATGCGGGCAAGCGCGATGCGCACCGCGTCCACGCCGGCGGACTCTTCCCCCATGAAGGTGCGCGAGGAGCCGGTAACGCCGTGCACAATCGAGATGTTGCCGGCAAGCAGGTTGGAGAGCTGCGCCAGAAACAGGGTCGGCCGCAGACCGCTCATCAGACGTTCGTTAAGGAAGCGGTCGTGTTCGCCTCCGTTGGCGCCGGCTTTCGGCAAGCCGGACAGAATCGCGCCGTCGACTGCAAGGTCACGCTCGCCGCCGGCCGCCGCAACGATCATGTCCATGCGGCCAAGGATGTCGGCATTGCCCTTGACGCCCGCGCTGTCGAGGGCGAGCCCGGCCGCGTAGACGCCGATGCGCTGCCATGGCTCCATCTGGCGCTGGTCGCCCTTCTTGGGGATTTGGGTGTCGAAGTTTACGGGCGGCAGCGGATGCACGATGTAGGGCGGATAGCCGGCCGCGTCGAAATTGATCTTGCCCTCCGCGAACCCCTGCCAATGGGCCTGCGGCCCCTCGCCGAGACACGACAGGATGCCGATGCCGGTGATCCAGGTTTCCCGATTCATTGTTCTTAGGGCGGGCTACCCGTCCTCCCTACTCTCCGCCGCAAGCGCCGAAGAGTAGGGAGGGGGCTGGGGAAAGTCGATGGCGGCCGCCACCAGCTTCATGCCGGCACGCAGGTTGGGATCAGGAAACGGGGTCAGCCGAAACGTCAGTTCGCTGTCGGCGACCACCTTGCCGTTCACCTCAATGGCCGCCTTGGTGATTGCGAAACCGGAGCCCTCGTGAATAATGCGTGCGGTGATCGCCAAAGTCTGCCCGGGTGACACGAAGGCGCGCAATTTTGCCTGCCTTACCGAGGCAAGGAAAGCCATCCGCTCAAATTTGGTCAGGCCGATGATTAGCCACCCAGACGTTTGGGCCATGGACTCGATCAAAAGCACGCCAGGCATCAAGGGGTGGCCCGGGAAATGCCCCTCGAAAATCGTGCTCGTCGACGGGATTTTGGCATGCGCCGTGACGGTTCGGGCGTCAAGATCGAGCGCAACGATCCGGTCGATCAACTGGAAATAT
Organism: Xanthobacteraceae bacterium; assembly: GCA_030037185.1. The sequence continues at coordinate 3,150 of JASHRR010000805.1, forward strand.
TCGAGCCGCATTGCCGGATAAGGATGATCAGGCCCCCTTCGCGGCCACGAGGCCGTCGATGCGGGCGCACAGGTTGTCAAGCACAAAGTATTGCTCGGTGGTGGCCTTGCCGTCATTGACTTCCTGCGTCCACTGCTCGAGCGGAAGCTTGATTCCAAAGGCCTTATCGATCGCAAAGGCGATGTCGAGAAAGTCCAGGCTATCGATGCCGAGATCGTTGATGGCGTGGCTTTCTGGCTTGATGGTCTCGCGCGGGATATCGCACGTCTCGGCGATGATATTGGCCACCGTGTCGAACGTTGAGGACATCGCATAAGTTCCTGGAAAATCAAGAATTTGGCTGGTTACGCGGAGCTCGTGCCAAGATGCTCCGCATAAACCGCTGCGCCGCACGCTTAAAGAGATCGCCGTTCGTAATAGCGAAGCGCACCGCCTCGCGCAATGCCGATGGCGGTCGAATGCCACAGGCGAGCAGTTGCCGTAAAGCCGCCATAATTATCTGTGAACTCGCAGCCTCCCTTAGCTCATAGGGGACCCTCCGACATTGCCAAGCGGACGTTAGGTCAAAGGCTAAGCCTTTGACTTCTTCGCTATCGGCATGGCGGGGACAGTCAAGGCAACAAACAGAGGAAGTACGTTTTGAGAAACACGACGTATCGTCGTACCATCAAGGCCGCCATGCTCACCGCTGCGCTGACCTGCGTGCTCGCGACGGGAGTTGAGGTCACGCCATCCCTTGCGCGTTCGCACCGGTCTGCGGCGCACCTTCAGCATAAGCGGCCGCATCGGTTCACGGCGCACCTTCAGCGCAAGTCCAGGACGTTCACGAGCCTTGAGCAGAAGGTCAGGATGTTCACACGGGCCGCCAAGGCCCACCCTGGGTCAGGCATGTCGGGAATCGCTTCGGTCTACCACGACCCGATCACCGCCAACGGCGAGCACATGAATCCCAACGCCATGACGGCGGCGCACAAGACCCTGCCGTTTGGCAGCAGGGTCACTGTCTTCAACCGCCGTAACGGCCGCTCCGCAACGGTGCGAATCAACGACCGGGGTCCGTATGTGAGCGGGCGCGTGATCGATCTCAGCCCGGGCGCAGCGCGAGTCCTTGGCGTCGATGGCCTGGCACCGGTGTCGCTAAGGATCGCCGGGCGTTCGGCTTAATCGCATCCCCAAACGTAACGCCCGCCGGCCCCGGATGAGAGCCCACGAGGTTTGACATCTTGGACCGGCCGAGCGGTTCGGCCGTGCGCCGAAAATCTCGGCGCACGGCGCGGCCCTTCCAGAAGGGGACGTTCGGAGAAAGTGATCCCCGATTTGCTTTCGCTCGTTCGCGCTGACCTCACCTGGAGAGGCGGCGGCCCTCCCCGGCCTCGTCAGCCTGTGCCAGGGTGCTCGTGTTGCCCGCCGCGGCGGTTCTCACTCTGGCCAGCTTGTTCTCCAGCTTGACGCGTGCCTCTCGCAACTGGCGAGTAAGGTCATGGAACGAGTTTCGCGGCTGGACATGCGCCGGATCAACACCGGGCATGGGCCGGCGCAGGCCGAACCTCGCCCCGTGAGCGTCGATCCAATGCCAAACCGCACTCGCGTCGCCCTCGGCGCTCGTGATGTCGACAGCCCGGCCGTGGCCATAGCCACCGGTCGCATTGCTGCCGCCGTGTTGCGAATTGCCTCCGTGCGCCTTGAAACCTGCGGCGAGGCGTTGCCGGTAATCATCGCGAAACGCGCTCAGAATAGACCAGCGGATTCCGCTCGCATCCATCGCGTGGCCGGCGTGGTAAAGCTGCTCGCGGAAGTCGGGGTCCATGCCGCCGATCACATAGGCCTTCAGCGACATACCGAGCCGCTTTGCGGCCGCTGAGTCCTTCCAGGTGAAGTTGCCACTCGAATCCGACTTGATGGGCTTGCGCTGGTAGACCTCCCACAAATACTGATCGACCGGATCCAGAACGCCGCCCCTCCCCGGCAGCCGGGTGAGGGAAGGGTGGGAGGCCTCGTCCGTCCTCGCGGACGGCGCCAACCGCGCAGGCACCTCGACAGAGCGGGCCGCATTCACAACCGGGGCGGCGACTGCAGCTGCTTCCGGAACGTCGAGCATCCACCTTTCGGCAAAGGTGATGCCCTCGAGTCGGGTGGCGGGGTGCGAGGTCGTCATTATCGGCGGGGTCAGCATATTTTCCCCCTCCTGCAGGCTTGCGGAGGAGGCCAAGGGCGGGGGAGGGGATGCTGAGGGATAGACGATCCACTCGCGCTGCTGGGGGGTCGGAAACGGGCTCGAAAGCGCAAGCCGCAGTACCACCACGAATACCAGGACGCCACCCACCAGGCCGGCTAGGAGAATGGCACAACTGGAAGTTCGGTCGGCACAATGGGCAGGCACTTTTATTTCCAACCGCGTTCTATCGTCGAAATGCTCAACGATTGTCCCGGGAAACGTCACATCATGCGGCCGGAACGCCACAAACGTCGCGATTAGCGTCATAAGGGTTTAGGGTTGCAAGGAGGTTAACTCGCGATCGCGGCACCTTTCGCCGAAGAGTTGACCTTGGCGGGCCCGCTTAGGGTCGCGAGCATCGTTCCGGGATGCGATCCGTCTTGCCGCTGCCGCAAGAAAAGAGCATTGTCCCACGCGGTCGATGGGTCACATTTCAATTGACGCCACGCCCGCGCCAGTTGGGTCATCCGCCTCGGATGATCGGCTCGCGACCACAAGGAGGAGAATCACGATGTACAAGACCACGATTGCCGCGCTAGCGGCCACCACTGTGCTATGCACCGGCACCGCAATGGCTCAGCAGCAGGTGGATTGGGACAAAGTTCAGATCAAGACCACCGACCTCGGCAACAAGACCTACATGCTCCAGGGCCAGGGCGGCAATATCACCGTCGCGGTCGGCACCGACGGCATCATCATGGTAGATACCCAATTTGCGCCGTTGTCAGAAAAGATCAAGGCAGCCATTAAGGCAATCTCGCCGTTGCCGATCAAATACATCGTCAACACCCATTTCCACGGCGATCACACCGGTGGAGACGCAAATTTCCAGAAGGATGGTGCGATCGTCATCGCCCAGGACAATATCCGCATCCGTCTGCTCGCCGGCACCACCAACGGCACAAGCGGCGCCAAGACCCAGCCCGTTTCGGGCGACGCGATCCCGAAGGAAACCTATACGGGCGGCGTTAAGATCATCGAGGTCGGCGGCCGAAAGGCCGAGTTGCATCATGTCAACAACGCCCATACCGATGGCGATACCTGGGTTTACTTCGCGGACGCCAACGTGATCTGCACCGGGGACGTCATGAACAACCTCCACCGCTATCAGCAGGTCGACTTCGCCAATGGCGGGGACATCCGCGGCATGATCCGGGCGACCAACGACTGGCTCAAATTGGCCGACGATAACACCAAGGTCGTGGTCGGTCACGGAGGCCTCGCCAAGAAGTCAAACATCGCTGAATATAATGCGATGGTGAAGACTGCACGCGAGCGCATCGAGAAGCTGGTCAACGAGGGCAAGACCGAGGCCGAAGTCGTCGCAGCGAAGCCTTTGGCCGACCTCGACAAGAGCTGGGCTGCCAATGATCAGGCCGCGGTGAACTTCACCAAGCAGGTCTACAACTCATTCAAGCGGTCGTAGCCGGAGCGCGTTGGGCGTGGTACGCTGACTTAAACGCAGGTCGCCGGGATGGAGATATCCCGGCGATCGAGTTTCGCGCGGTGTGCGAATATGTGTTTATAACCATTGTTTCTCAACGATTTTTAGCCTTCTCCCTTGCTATCAGCCGTCCTTGTGTGTGCGCGTACGTGCGTGCTAATTCGCGTGCGGCAGTGAACCCAAGCGTGGGTACGAGCATGGCACGGACAATCGGAAGGCTCACAGCGCTAGCGGTATCGAGGCTTAAAGAGCCGGGCATGTATCCCGATGGGCGGCGACTTCTACCTGCGGCCGTGGGTGTTCCGCTTCAAGCAGGATGGCCGCGAGCGCTACATGGGACTTGGGCCACTCAACGCCGTATCCCTTGCCGAGGCTCGTCAGAAGGCCACCAAGGCGCGTTCGCAGCGTATCAAGGGTATCTATCCAGGCGGGCAATGCTGTCAGACAAGCCGCCAAGGCCACTGGCACACCATTTGAGACATGTGCCGAAATCCTACATCGCAGCCCACAAGGCGACGTGGACGAGCCGAGCAGTGGATTGAGACGTTACAGGCATACGTCTATCCGCTAATTGGCGAAATGTCGGTAGAGCTTCAACACCGCGGCCGTGCCCGCGGTGCTTGATCCGATTTGGTTCGAGAGAACTGAATTTTGCATGCAGCAAGGGCGAGCGGCTTGCGCAACGGTGACAACCCGGGGCGGTGGCGCGGCTACCTCGATAAGCTGTTGCCGGCGCGTTCCTAGCTGCAAACGGTTAAGCACCACCCGGCGATGCCTTATGACAAGCTTCCAGCATTCCTGGCGCGGCTACGCGAGCGCAATGGTGCGTCGGCGCCTGCGCTCGAAATCACGATCCTGACGGCGGTGCGCACCGATGCAACGGCTACTGCCCTAGCCTTTGCTCGCTGAATGCGAGCCCGAAGAAGGAAATACCAGGGGAAGGTTTGTCTCCGGTGAATCATGCTGGCACGATCAGATCAGGAAGACCCGTGAGATTAGCGATGTTCATCGCCCATGCGGTCGGGCTTGCGGGAGCGGTGTCGGGCGGCGCGGCGAGCAATGCGGGGATGTTGGATACACGATCGGCGTCCAGTTTGTCTGCGCGAAGAGACCCTCGACGGCTGCTCGAACAAGTGGCAGACCGCAATCGCGGACAGATGTCTAGCGGTAATCCTCAAGAGTTCCGCTCGACAAAGTATCAGATTCTGCCTGAAAGCAAGTCATTAGCTGCCCTCGTTGTAGATCTGCGGTCGCACAAATGCTTCTTATAAATATGCGCTCAGCGCTTGACCGTCGGCACAGGGATGCGTCGAGATTTTGATCCGGGTCAAAGCGACCGGGATATCCGCATGCATAAGATTTCGGTTAGACCGCAGATTCGCAGATTCTTCTAAGGCCCTCACCAGCGGAGGCCTCCCGCGGGGAGCCATCCGAATACGCAAAAAAGCTGATATCCGCGGTCGTGGTGAACCATTCGGGGCGCGTTCAAATGAAAGCAAGAATTTTTGCGACTTTAGCAATCGTCGCGGTGTTTACCGCAGCGGGGTCGCTCGCCGCAAATGCGCAGGTAAAGCCTGCTGAAGGCAATGCGGAACACGGACGCACCTTCGCTTTGCGGGCATGCACCGGTTGTCACGTCGTTGCACCGGATCAACCTTTCAAGCCGATCTATATCGGGCCGCCGCGTCCTCCCGACTTCAAGGAGATCGCGAACCAACCGAGGGTGACGGCCGCTTCGCTCCAGCATCACTTGGAAACACTACCGGCAGTTCCGAAGAATTTGGACATGGCGAACCCGTTGCTATCAAGCCAGGAGCTGCGGGACGTCGCCACATTCATCATCACTTTGCGCGACAAACCGGCAGCGCCCACGCGGTGATCAATGGCAGCGGATTCGGTGGCCGGTTGCGAAGGCGCGTCGCCGTTATATGGCGTTTGGGTTTGGTCCGCAGCCGTCTGCACGCCTTGGTGGCGCAGCCAAACGCATCCGGCGCGGTTTACGAAATCTAGCTACGACGCAGAGATTGGTGAAGTCGGGCGGTTTACTGCCGAGCGGCACCTGAATTACACTTTCCTCGGCAGCAAGCAGCCTGCCTTTCCGGGCGGCTTCCCATCGAACCATGCGCTGAACGGCATGCCGCAATTCGCCTACGGCAACCACACCGGTGCCGGACTGTACTGAGGGAGGTCGTGATGAGCATTCAGGATACCAATAAACCACGCCGCTGCATCCCACCTTACCCGCCAAGCGACGGTGGCCATCGCGTGACGCACAGAAGCAGAGGGGTTACCGCCGGCGCCAGAAAGCCGCTACCGAAAGCGTTACCAATTCGCCCCGCGCGCAGGGGCACAAACACGCCGTGAAGCAGATGTGCCGGACCGGCAGCCTTGAGCCACGACACATTCGGGGACACTCACACAACGGAGGGAACGTTTTCATTTCAGCTCGTACAATAGAATACGGGCGGATACATCGCCCCGAGTCGACGTCGCAAACGAGCCCTCTGCATTATGTCTTTGCGAGGCCCGCTGAAGCTGACGCGTAAATGTGGTCGCCTATTCTCGACGTTCGATCTTTCTGAGCGCCGGAGAGAGCCTCATCCATAATAGCGCCATCGTGCCAGGACCGCCGATGAGGACTGCTGGCGCCCCGCCGAACACAGCTGCCGTGACGCCGCTCTCGAATTCGCCGAGCTGATAGGACGTGTTAACGAAGAAGGAAGTTCACCGCCCCGACCCTGTCGCGGATCTCGTCCGGCGTCGTCAATTGCACGAACGCTATGCGAATGACCATGCTGACGGTGTCCGCCGCCCCGGGAACGGTCAGGGCGAGGACCGAAAGCCAGACCGAGCGCAACAACGCAAAAACGAGTACCCGCCGGATTGTCCGGCTGATGGACGTCAGCGCCTTTGGGTTGGCCGCAGGAAGGAAGCACGCACCCGACATCAGATGACCTTCGCCGATCGTTTCCGGTCTCCCTCGACCGATGGAGAATCGGCTGCCCCGCCGGTTCGGCAGCGATTGTTGCTTCGCGAACATTCGGCAAGGCCGCGTGCGCAATCTATAAAAAGCTCAGCCACGGGGCCCGTTTTCAGTGACACAACAAGCGTTGGTCGGAAATGCATACTCCTGAATCAGAATAAGTACGCGAGGTCACGCGCGAAAAACGACCTGAATTCTTCGTCTGCGTAAGGATCTCAGACTGCTACCGGATATTAAAGCGGACTGGAATAACGAATGACAAATCGTCCGCTGGCACGCGATTGGGTGGACGCGGTACTGGCTGAGCGCGCGCCAGCATAGCAAGCGCCTCCCCATCGAGTTCCAGTGATCCCGAGCTTTGCACTATGCGGGTTCCCCGCACCCAGCCATCGCGATCGACGGTGAAGGCCACCCGGGCCACACCCTGGTCGCCACGAGCGCGTGCCTCGGGCGGGTAGCGTTTGAAGCGCTCAATATGGGCGACGAGCTCGGTCTCCCAGCGGTGAACGACCGCGATGGACGGTGCCGCTGCTGGCGGTGCGGTGGCTTGTTTCTGCTCCTGCGGCGGTGCGGGTTTGCGAGGCTCCGGCAGCGCCACCTCCGCCTGCTGCTCAGGTGGTGTAGTTTCTTGCTTGGGAGGAGGCGTTGCTTCGCTTTCCTCCTGCTTGGGGCCAGGCGCCAAATCGGTGGGTGGTGCCGTCGAAATCACGAAGGACTCAGGAAGTTCCAGCATAACAACGGGCGCATCAACGCCGAAATCGTCGTCGGGTGATGGTTTCACCAGAAATAATAGAGCGACTGTGATGTGGGCCGCGACGGCCACCGCGAAGCATATGCCCCAACGCAGGGCATCATTGTGCGGAGCTGCGAATGGCATGGCAATGGCTGTTCATTTGTCCACTTCCAGGGCGACCAGGGCGACTTTGAGATATCCGGCACCGCGCAGCCCATTCATGGTGTCCATGAGGTTGCCGTAGGCAACTGACTTGTCGGCGCGAAGAAACACGCGCTGGGTGCGGTCGCCTTTCGACGAGGCATCAAGAGCTGACTGGAGCTCGGATGGCGAGATCGGCACATCACCGAGCGCCAGTGTCAAATCGGATTTGACGGTGAGAAAGATCGGCTGGTCCGGCCGCGGCTGCCGTTCCACATTGGACGTTGGCAGTTCCACCGAAACGTCCACGGTCGCGAGCGGCGCCGCGATCATGAAGATGATCAACAGCACTAGCATGACATCGATGAACGGCGTCACGTTGATCTCATGGATGTCGCTGAGCGCATCCCTTGCGTGGTCGAGTCGGACGCTCATCGCGCGGCTGCCGGCACCGCAGCGCGCCCCCACAGATCGTCGGCACCACTCTGTGACTGGCTCAGATCGCGGCTTACCAGGTTGAGAATCTCGACGCACGCATCGGCATACAGCGACCGATAATTGGCGATCGCACGTGCGAAGGCGTTGTAGATCACGACAGCTGGAATCGCCGCCGCAAGACCGAACGCGGTCGCAAGCAGCGCTTCAGCTATGCCCGGCGCTACCACAGCAAGGTTGGTGGTGTGCAGCTTCGAAATACCGATAAAGCTGCTCATAATGCCCCAGACGGTGCCGAACAGGCCGACGAACGGGGCTGTCGCCCCAATGGTGGCCAGGATGCCGGTTGCCCGCATCATCTCCCGCCCGACGCCGGCCTCGATGCGCTCGAATCGAGCGGCGATGCGCTCTTTGATGCCGTCGATGTCGCGAAGGTCCGGCGAGCGGCGCAATTCACCCTCCACGGCGTGGAGCAATTGCGCGACATGCGAGCTTGCGGCGCTGGCGGGGCGAAGGGCCTGGGCGAGCGAGAACGCGGTAGCAAGCGCTCGCTGCCCGCGGTTGAGGCATCGCCGTGCCGCCACGAGCTCGAATGTCTTGGCGAGCCAGATTGTCCAGGTCAGCACGGACGCAAAGGCCAAGCCTAGCATCACCATCTTCACGGTGATATCCGCCGACCACAACATACCCCACGCCGTGAGGTCACGCGGCACTTCCGCGAGGGTGGCTCCGGCACCAGGTGCTAATGGCGCAGCAGTCTCTGCCCCGACTGTGTCTGGAGCCGCTGCTGTGGTGTCAGGCCGCCGGGTAGCGGCCCGTCCAGCAGCTGCAACGGCCGTGGCCGATCCTCGGTCGGCAGACACGCTGCCTGCTGGTGCCTGAGTTGCCGGCTCCGCAACGGGGGAGGGCATCTCGGATGAAGGAACGCGCTGCGGCATTGGTTGACCGTGCGCCGAGGGCGTGGCCAAAAGAACCGCGCCCGCGCACAACACGACAATCAAGTTCAGCAACCGCGGCCACTGCATCCAGCTAGCCTGCACTTGAAAAAACCGCATGGCGCGAATTGTTACGTTATGCCGTCGTGACCTACAACCCGACATGCCCATGCGCCAACTAGAATCTCTCCAAGCCATCTGGAGTCGGTCAGCGCGCATTGAGACATCCACTCTAGAGTAGCTTCCCGAAACCTTTGCTCTTCTTCCTCTCGTGGCACAAGATGAGAGAACTTAAGCTGGGCCGGTGGACGAACGACGGACCAAAGTGATCTGGTCTGTCAATATCAGCCAACTGGAATTATCAATACTTAATTTATAGCCATTCTAAGCTGCACCAAGAAGATTTCTCGTATTAGAATTGGAATTGTTCCAACTCCAAAATTGGACGATCAAGTTTAGAAACTATACAATATTCGGTAGAATCAGTTGTTGGGCCGGATGGTCGCTGTTATCGGAAATTTCGGAAAGCAATTCATGTTTAGGAACGTTCTAAAGTGTCTTGGGAGTCATCAGGGGAGAACGCACCTGCCCGAGGGCGTCGGGCCTGGGCAGGCCACGTCGCATCCTTTCGCGTGTTGCGATCCGCCTCGTTCGTGCCAGGGATTGCAATTGGACTGTACTTCCTCGCCAACTCGCTGGGCGTAGCTCAAGACGAAGGGGGAAAGGACGCGGCAACAGCGCCTGAAATGGAAAAAGGGACGCAGCAGTTGCCAGAGATCAATGTGACGGCGAAAAGGCAAGCGCCGAAGCAGGCGGCCTCGAAGCGGGCCACCAATCCACAGGCAGCGGCTGTCGCCCAGGCAGCGCCAACCGGGGCCGCGCTGGGCGCAACGCCCGCCCAGGCGGACTTGGACCGCAAGATGGGCGTGTTGGATCAGTCGCGCGAAAACTTGTTGCCCAAGCTTGGGGCTAGCACCTACACCGTCGATCGTGAGGCGATAGTGTCACTGCCACAGGCCGACAACACGCCGATCGACAAGGTGATCCTACAATTGCCGGGCGTGTCTTATGATTCGGCCGTCTCCAACCCAAATTTTCACGTTCGCAACGAATATGCGAATGTGCAATTCAGGATCAACGGCGTCGTGCTTCCCGAGGGGGTATCGGCGCTCGGGCCAGTCCTCGACACCAATTTCATCGGCAGCATGTCCCTGCTCACTGGCACGCTGCCCGCGCAGTACGGGCTGCGCACTGCCGGCGTGCTCGATATCACGAGCCGCAGCTTTGCTACGCCGGGCGGCGAAGTCAGTCTCTATGGCGGCAGCCGACAGACGTTCACGCCCAGTTTTGACTATGGCGGCAGCGTCGGCAATTCGGAATATTTCGTAACTGCACGCGGCACTTGGAACGATCTCGGTCTCGAAAACCCGACGCCGTCGCTCAACGCTCTCCACGACCAAACGCAGCAAGGCAAATTCTTCGGCTACGCATCAACACTACTCGACGACTCGACACGGCTCAGCGTGATATCCGCCGAATCCTACAGCGCATTCCAGATACCGAACAACCCCGGTCAGACGCCGCTCGGCGATTTCGGTCCCGCGAATTACAACTCATCAACCCTCAATGAAAGAGAGTACGACACTTATGTCGCCAATATCGTAGCATTACAGACACATGGCAGCGATGGCGACGCGCAACTCGCGGTTTATTCGCGGTACGCCGATATCCACTTCATTCCTGACGTGTTCGGCGATCTGGTGTTCAACGACGTCGCATCCAACGTCGAGCGGCAGAGCATGCTCGCCGGGGTACAGGGTGACGCATCCTACATCGCAAACGACCAACACACCTTGCGGGCGGGTTTCGCGGTCAGCGGCGAGCAGACGAAGGTCAGCGATGTGGCGACCGTCCTGCCCGGGGCCGTCGGTGCAGTTACAGGACCGCCAATGACTATTACCGATGACAATTCCAAGCTCGGATGGAACATTGGGGTCTACCTTCAGGACGAGTGGAAATTAACTAACCAGCTCACCTTGAACTGGGGCTTGAGGTTCGATCAATTGTATCAGTACGTCGATGCCAACCAGCTTAGTCCGCGCATCGCCCTCGTATACAAGCCGTTCGACGCCACCACCCTTCACGCCGGTTTCGCACGTTATTTCACCCCGCCTTACCAGGCTCAAGCCGCTCAATCAAATCTCGGTCTGTTCACCAACACGACCAATCAGCCAGAAGTTCCCTTAAACGATCCCGTAAAGCCCGAACGATCGAGCTATTACGATGTCGGCGTGGACCAGAAGGTTCTGCCAGGCCTCACTATGGGGCTCGACGCTTATTATAAGAACACGCGAGATGAGATTGACGACGGCCAGTTCGGTGCGGCCGTCGTCTTGACCCAGTTCAACTACGCGCGCGGGTACAGCGAAGGCGGTGAGTTCAAGCTCAAATACAACAACGGTAATTTCAATGCCTACGCCAACTTTTCCTACAATATAACAAGAGCCGTCGACATCGAGTCAAATCAATACCTCATTGACGCCGCAGACTACAACTACCTCCTGACCCATTGGCATTATACCGATGATATGCAGCGCATGACGGGCTCGGCCGGCGTGTCGTATCGGTGGGATGATACGCTGTTCACCGCGAATCTCATCTATGGCAGTGGCCTGCGCGCAGGCGAGTTGCCCGAGGTCGTGCCGAATTCGTTGCACGCCACACCCTACGCCGTGGTGAATGTGGGCATCGCGCACGACTTCAAATGGTCGCCAGACTTTAAGCCGTTGACCGTACGCTTCGACGTGGTCAATTTGTTCGATCAGATTTACGAACTTCGCACCGGCAGCGGCATTGGTGAATTTGCTCCGCAAATTGGTGCGCGCCGTGGCTTCTATTTCGGCCTGTCGCAAAAGCTGTAACGCGAACCGCGTCGCCGAATGGCTGCCCGGCGCGCTGCTTCGCTTGGCAAGTTGCCCAACTCCGCGGGCGTCGTGAAAACCAATGGGTGTGTTGGCACCTGGCTTTACGTGCCGGATAGAGCGGGAGGAGCTTCTTTGGAGGCAGGGCCCCGGCATAGACCTTTCGCCCGCGGCCTTTGACAAACATAGAGCTGGGCACTGGCAGCTTGAGTGGGCGCTTGCCCTCCGGATCCCGGTAAGCGTTGCCGACACCGGCGTCGCTTTCGAAGTCCACTCGTCCCGTGAGGAGGAATGGTCCATTGCGAGCGTCGGCGGAGATCTTTATGTCGAGCGAGTTCCGGCTTGGCTGGCATGCCCAGCCGAGGACAAACGGCTGCTCGCCCCCGTAAAAGACACTATTGACGTGGGCGACCACGTTCTGAGCCAACGCGTCGGTTGCCGTCATCCCAGCGCAGAACGCGATTATCGTCGCAACCAGCCGAGACCGCTCGGGCAGAAGCGAGCGTGCCGTCAGGAGTGCGATGGCCGCGGCAATGCACCGGGCTGCCGCGCGCCGGATACGCGCTGCTCCAGGGTGCCCACAAAGTGCCGAGAGCAGCGTCGCTCTGCTAGGCTCCCCTGCGAGCACGGGAACATCCTGGCCGTCGCACGCAATCACCTGATCGCCAACAGTCGCCCCCTCGCATAGACATCCGCCCCGCGGGTCGTGACGAAATTGTCTCCTACTGCGGTCCACCCGCTCGACATGCAAGTTGTACCACCTGGACGTCCATCGAGGTAACGGCCTTTTTTGCGGGCAGGGAGCTCCCCGGAGAGGTTTTTGGCCATTGTGTCTGCAGCCTGTCGCCAGGGTCCCAACGGGTCAACATCGATCTTAACGAGGTCTGGTTTGGGTCACGGGCTGCCTTCACCCCCATGTGGGCATCGCGAGCGGTTCTACCCGAGATAGCTGACGACTTCCCGCAATGCCCAAGGTCGGTCGCGGTAGATACAAGGGACGGAGATTGCTCCCCGCCCCCCGTACAGGCAAGGTCGAGGACTGGCGCCCCGGTTTAGGTTCGAAGTTTGTTTTCACCGTTTCTCGCCCTTTCATTTGCGAGTGTCACATGATCCGACGTTCACCACCGCGGCTTTTTGCCGAAGCGGCTCGGACTGGTTTGAGACCTGCGCCTGAACGCCGGTCCCGAGGGGCCCACCCTCATCTTCTACGCAGCTGTACAGCACGGCTTAGCTCATGATGAACTCCTTCCGTGCCTCTGCGGCACAACAAACCCCATCAGGTGGCGGCCAGCCCGACCCCGGACAGAAGCACGAGCGCCGCGGAACGGATGACCCGCGAGTGGAGAGGGGGATTGACAAACCCCCGGCCCGTTAGTTGGGACGGTTCACTAGACCTTTCCCATGGGGACTCTCACCTCCTATTCTTTGCCAGCTTGCCCGGCGCACTCAGCTCCGGGTCAAGGACTGCCGGTATGCCTGCTGCGGCAGCGCGACCGGTGTGCCCCAGTAGCTGACGTGTTATTGCACCGCACGAAGTGGGCGGGTCGGGCCATCGGACCTTGGCTGATTTCGCAATCGGCTGGCTACTCCTCTTAAGGTCCTGGCATTGCCGATCAGGTGCGGTGCGACACCGATGGCGGAGGATCAGATAAATTCCGGGCTTGTGCTCAAGAGACGCCGGCAAGGGACTAGCGTATTAGGCCCCTCTCATACGCAAGAAGGCGCTCGGTCAGCCCTTCTGGATTCGGCAAAGCGACGAGATGGCCACCGGGAATTTCCTCCACATCCTTTCCGAGCCTTAAACGCGCGACACGTCGTTGAAATTCGACCGGGAAAAAACGGTCATCTCTCGCCGAAAGAACATCAATGGGGATGTCGGGCCAGCGTTCGAAGCGACAGGGCTCGCCGAAAACGGCGTCGGCTTCCTCGCGTGGTTGTTCCGGGCCGGCGCGCAGCACGTCCTGCGGAACGTCCGCCGCAATCGCGTTGATTTAGCTCAAATCCGACAACTATTGATGGGTGCGGTAGCTGACTGTGTAGTTCGCGAAGAGCGACATCCGCACATGATCGGACAGACTCGTCGTCTGCATCTAGGGCAAGTCCTTGGCACGATAGATTTCAACCATGCGGTTGCTGATCCCGCATAGACAACGAGCTTGCGCGGCTTTTTTGCCAATAAGACCATCAAGGACTTTCAGCCCTTGAAGAGCTATCATGAACAACGCCACAAGGAGGGCGCTGCTGCATCATGAAACTGGCCGTGCCAATGGTCGGTGAGGTACTTCCTGGCGGCGACAAGGTGTTTACCATGCCCGACGTCTCGTGTGTGTACAGCCACTGAACAAGCCGGGAAAGTCAATTCCGGTGCAATATCGTGCTCGATGCTAATCGCAATATCGCAATCCCGGCCAAGGTGTCGTTCATCGCCACGCAGGCCCAATTCACCCCGAAAACCGTGAAGACCGAGAACGCACAAGCTACTGTTCCGCATCCGAGTCATGCCGCTGAACGCGTCTTGCAGCGATCGACGTTGATATGATCGTAGAGCGCAGTGAACCGTCGCTGCTTCAGGGCATGGCTGTTGGTCGATACGGCGTGGTACCTGAAGCAGCCGTCGACGACCTGTTTGAGCCATTTCCCGTGCTCGTGGATCGGCCGGTGCATCCGCCGAAATTCCCTGCGTGACCTCCTGGAGCTTTGCCCGCATGCGGTCGCGCCGGGACTTCCGTTTGATCAGGAAGCGACCCCGGCGGGATGTTCCGCAAACGAAGACGCGAGTAGGCCAGCGGAGTTGCACCGCCAGCCTCTCTTCGGCGGGGTGCATTTCAAGCTGGCATTCTGCCAGTCGCGCTTGAAGCTCGGCCTTCAGGGCTTGAGCTTCTTGCTCGGTCCGGCAGTGCACCAGACCATCGTCTGCATACCGACACCACGGGAGGTCAGGATGCGTCCGTACCATCCAGGAGTCGAATGCGTAGTGCATAAACAGGTTCGATAGAATCGGGCTGACGACACCGCCTTGCGGGGTGCCACGTTTGCGTTCAACCACGGTTCCGTCGTTCTGCTCCATAGGCGCCGTCAGCCATCGTTCGATGTAGAGCAACGCCCATTTGCACGTCACATGCTTCCGGACAGCCCGCAGCAAGAGTGCGTGGTCAATGTTATCAAACAGTCCTT
>JASHRR010000806.1 GCA_030037185.1 Xanthobacteraceae bacterium
CCATTGAGCGGCTGCCGTCAGCGCCCTCGATGGTAATGTGACGGCCGTAGGTCCGGTAGATGCGGGCGGGGATATTGATCTTCACCGTGCCGCTTTCGGACAGCGTCTTGATGGCGTGGCCGATGACGGCACTCTCGTCAAGGTTGGTGCCCGCGAGTTCGGCTACCGTCATCTTGAAAACGGCGTTGCCTTCGCGAACCGAATAGACGTGCGCCGGGACCGAGCGGTTGTCGGCGACCTGATACGTGGTGGTCTCGATCTTCGGATTAGCCGGAAAGGTGACCGAGAAGGCGTATTCGGGATAGTTGTATTCCTCCCAGCCTTCTGCGGCGGCCGGAGCACTGGCGACGAACGTAGCCAGGACGAAAGCGATCGATCGCATGTTTGGATTCCTCCCAATTTAAGATGGTCCAGATGATGTTGGAGGCATGAACGTTGGACCCGTCGCCATTTTTTGCCTCGCGGCGCGGGTCGTTACCCACATTACCCAGTCTCTTGCGTTTCAAAAATCTGGCTTGCAGAACCTCAAGCGCGGCCTTCACGGTGGCGCTGCCCGGCTTCCACAGCGGGGGGCGCCATCCGTTCGACAATCTCGAAGCAACACCGATCCTCGAGGACGGCATCATCTACGTACCGGATTGGCGATGATCAATGTTCGCACCAGGCAAAAGTGGATGGGCTTCCAAATAATCGCCCGCCGTGGGCAATGACGCCGCCCTTAAATTTACAACACGTCGCCACGTCCCGCTCAGCTCACGATTGAACATTACAACAGGTTCCCGCGCCTCGGAAAGGGGGCGGGCAGCTCGGCAAGCAGGCCAATTGCCAAGGTGGCGGTGACGCTATCGATCGGCAACCATCATGAGGAATGTCCGCGCCTCGTGCTCGTGCTGAAAGCCGACGATGGTATCGTCCGCAAGTGGCCGGATGCGCCCGGTAACTGCCCCGGTGCACCTTGTCGTGCAGTTCCTTCAGCTTCCCTTCGAGGTTTTTTCTCCATAGGCCTGCCACGTCACGCCGTCGATGCCCGGCGCGGAGTCCCTTTCAAGCGAGAGGTAACTCTGCTTCAGGAGATCGGTGGTGATGTGATGCAGCAGAGCTGTGAACCGTACACTCTTGCTCTGTCGCGCCGCTCGGCGCAGGTGACCTGTTCCGGAAGTCGCGGCCAAGGAAAGCCGAGTGCCTTGCCGCCGGAGGAGTTTGGCAGCATCATGCTGAATGGAAATCAGGGATGCTGTAGCTGAGGACGCGCCGGCCGCTTGCCAAGTGGTAAGGCGCTCAATATCGGAGCTGTGCATCGCGGATCACAGGAACGATCCGACGATTTTGATGCGATGGCTGAGCAACAAGACCCCCGAAAACGTCGCCTCGTGGATTTCGAACCCGAAAGCTTCTGTGCTCGTAGCCGTCGAACGCGGCACGATCGTTGCCGTAGGCTCGGTTACCGACGCGGGAGAAATCACTCTGAACTATGTCTCGCCAGATGCAAGATTTCGTGGCGTCAGTCGAGCATTACTCGGCGCTCTCGAAGCCAGAGCGATCCAACGAGGCAATTTGCGTTGCACGCTCACCAGCACTGAGACCGCGCGTCGCTTTTACAACGCCAATGGCTACATTGAAGATGGACCGGTGGCGGGCAAATTCGGCACGCGTGCGAGCTATCCGATGTCGAAGCCTCTAGCGGCATCGGCCGCTATCTGAGGTACGCCGGTCGTGGCGAAGACGCTCTCGGACGGCAGCCCACGCCCCTTAGATCGCCAAACCAAAGTGTTTCGCTCGCTAACGGAAATTCCTGATGGTCGAAGGTGGTCGACATTCGTCGGAACCGTACTCTCCAGTCCCACCCGACTCCGCAAATCCTGCTGGAGCGGATTGATCGGCGGCGACATGGGGTTGGGATGGCGGTCGGCGTTACTGAGCCGCAGGGGCGTCGCGTCATTGTCCATGGCAAGCTCGAACGTAACGATCCGCTCCCCCGACTGAGCGACGACAGCCTGTTCGAAATCGGCTCAGTTAGCAAGGTGTTTACCGCCTTGCTGCTCGCGGACATGGCGCAGCGGACCGCGCTCGCTCTGACCGACCCGATTGGCAAATTCCTGCCGCCCGAGGTGAGCATCCGTGGCGGCGGCGGGCGACCGATCACGCTGCGCGATCTCGCAACGCATACGTCAGGGCTACCGCGGATGGCGGACAATTTTCGCCCCGCCGATGCAGCAAATCCTTTGTGGACTATTCCGTCCAGCAATGGACCCCGGTGACCAGGTTTGGCCGTTGGCATCCGACCGTCAGCATCTCGGCCATCGCCGGAGCGAGCGCCGAGTCCATGTAACCCAGCACACCGCAAGGAACGTCAGCATATCGGCGGCGCCCGATCGCAAGGCGCCGGCGCCGGCAAACGTCGCCAGATCAATTGGGAACTGATGGGCTTTGCGAAATCGCTTTGGGCTGGCTGGTGCGCTTAGGCCTCGGTTGACGACATCGGCTTTCATCCGCTTGACGCAGGGATTCCTTTGTCGTCGGGGCCAATCATCGTCCCACCAGAATGGCTATGAAGCTGTTGCAGCCAGAACGAACGGATGTTCTTCCCGCCCTCGATTTTGGCTGCCCTAAACGTCCGGATCTATAAGGGTTTGGGACGCCAAGGCTGCCGAGGTGAGCGACGCGAGAGGTCAACAGGCAATCTGGGGTATATTAACCTCGCTCAAGGCCTATACTTTGAAGGTATGTCTCAAGCGCGCCAGTCTCGCCGGACGAGACAATCGCCCCAACATAGCCGTCCGGACGCACGAGCACCCAATCGCCGGACTTCAGAATGTAGGCGTCGCGCAGGTAACCGCTCTCGTCGATGATATCGCCGTGGGAACCGACTGTATGGACGTGCAATCCCGGACGGGGCGGCACGGCACCGCGCTCAACCTCGTAGCCTAATAGCGTCCAGTGGGGGCCTTTGAACAACTCAAAAAGACGCATCGGGTGTCCGGCGGCACCGCGGATCGGCGCATCCGGGGCGCGGCAGCCAGCGCGCAAACTGCTGCGTGCCGGCTTTTCCAGCGCCAGCGATGACGCGGGATAGCCAAGATCGAGTTGCTGAACTTCGCGGCCGCGGCGCGTCTCGCCGCGCTTGGCGGCATCGAGCAGTTTGGTGGAAAGACCGAGCATCCCCGCTGCAATTGGCCTGCGCTCTTCCTCGTAGCTGTCAAGCACCGCGTCTGGTGCGCCGTTAACGACCGCCGCTAGCTTCCAACCCAAATTATAGGCGTCCTGAACGCTGGTATTGAGACCCTGGCCGCCCGTTGGTGGATGCGTATGAGCGGCGTCCCCGACCAGGAACACACGACCGGCACGATAATGGTCGGCCAGCCGCGCATTCATGTTGAAAGCCGATGCCCAGGACACCGATCGAATGCGAATATCGCCGCGTCGAGTCCGCTTGGCCACCATGTCGGAGAGGCCTTGGGCGGAAAGATCAACGTCGCCGTCGGGCGGAATAGGTGCCTGCAACTGGAACAGCCCGGTTCCGGCGAGCGGACACAGCGAGATTTGCCGATCCATCGAACCTTCGTGGAAGCGGTGCCAGACCTCACGTCCCAGGCCCGTCAGGACGACATCGGCCACCACCGCACGGACACCAAGCGTCTTGCCTGGAAAGCCGATGTTGAGCGCGTGTCGCACGAGGCTGTGGCCGCCGTCGGCACCTATGAGATAACGCACGCAAAGGATTTCTTCACCTGCTTGGCTGGCAAGCCGCGCTGTCGCGTCATCCTCGTTCTGTTCCAGTGCAACGAGTTCACAGCCGAACTCCACGCGGTGTCCAAGCTCGAGAAGACGCTCGCGCATCACGCGTTCGGTCAGAAATTGCGCTACCATCAGAGGGATGTGATAGGGCTCAGCAGGCGTCGGGTCGGGATGCTCGATGGCACCGGAGTTGATGTAACTGCCGTCTTCGCGATATTCCCGCTGCGGCGGATAAAGCCCGCCGACCGCAACGATGCGGTCGATGATGCCAAGGTCCTCAAAAATCTCCTGCGTTCGCGGTTGAATGCCCTTGCCGCGCGAACCACGGAACGGATCGTCCGTCTTGTCAATCAGCCGAAAGGACACACCCCGGCGCGCAAGATCAATGGCCAGCGTGAGGCCCGCGGCACCGGCCCCGCAAATCAAGACGTCCGCCGCAAAATCGTGCGTCATCAGTGTCTCCATACGTGTAATATGCACATAATTGGAGAACCGGCATGCCGTCAAGGAAAAGTGTGCAAACTACACATATCCGTGAACAGATCAGGGCGTTACATGAGGCATTAATTGACATCGTCAGTGTCATCAACCGCCCCCAGCGTGACGAGACAATGGTTCGGCAGGCCGGCATATCGCTCGATCGTGCGCTTTTTCCGTTGCTTGTCGCCGTCGAGCGACGGGGCCCGATCGGGGTCGTTGACCTCGCCGACCGGGTTGGACGCGACTACACGACGGTTAGCCGTCAGGTTGCAAAGCTAGAAGGCCTCGGCCTAGTCGAGCGCCAGTCGGCCGCCGCCGATCGTCGGGTCAGTCAGGCCACCGTGACAGCCAAGGGCAAAGCCATGACCGACGCTATCGACAAGGCACGCGAACGGCTCGGTCGTGCAATTTTTGCAACGTGGGATGAACGCGATGTCGAAGAGTTGGTGCGGCTCACACGCAAGTTCGCCGACGCCGTTGGCGGTATCTCTGATTGCTAAAGGGAGAGAGGCTTATCACCACTTCCGTTTTTGGCCGTTTTTACAGAGCCCGGGTCCACTCCAGGCGCCCGTCAAGGAGGGCAGCAAAGAACCAGGGTTCATTGACCGATTCTGTGGCTAAAGCACCACGGTGAGGGTTTCCGGTTCACACCTGGAGCTACTGGGCGCAACGGCAAGCTGCACGTGTCGTATCGGCATGACCGCCTCCGCCAGGGGGACGGCCACGCAGGCATCGTTCGTTCTCAAAGGGTGAACGAAGCGGCTTCGCAGCAGCACGCGACCAGGCCGCAGCGCTCCTTGACGGGTTCAGACTCTAAGGTCGGCAACCGACTCTAAGGTCGGCAGCCGACGACCTCTCGGTCGCCAGGCGAGAAACTCCCTCCAGAGCCGCTGAGCGGCTTGGAGGGTAGCAATCATACCCTGACCAGCGGGATCTTAGGGACCGACCCTCGGCTTGGCGACCCGGCTCCGCCCTCCCCGCGCGGACCGGACGGCTTCATGCGTTTCGGGCCGCCGCCACCGCCACCGCGGCGCTTGCTCTTCGGTTTGACGGGCGGGATCTTTTCCGGCTTCGGAACCACCGGGCCCTCGAGAAACTCGAAACCGAGCTTCTCTTGCGCAGCTTTGTCGCGCCCCTCCTCCTCCGCGCCCTCTTCCGTGGTCACCACCACTCGCACATGACCGCCGTTCTTGAGCTTGCCGAACAGCACCTCGTCGGCCAGCGGCTTCTTGATGTGCTCCTGGATCACGCGGGCCATCGGCCGCGCTCCCATCTGCTGGTCGTAGCCGCGCTCGATCAGCCACTTGGTGGCCTCCTCGGACAGCTCGATAGTGACGTCGCGATCGGCCAGCTGGGCTTCAAGCTGAAGTACGAACTTCTCGACCACCTTGGTGATGACCTCGGTGGTGAGATGGTTGAACGTGATGATCGCATCGAGCCGGTTGCGGAATTCCGGCGCGAACAGGCGGTTGATCGCCTCGACGTCGTCGCCCTCGCGCTTGTGGCGGGTGAAGCCGTAGGCGGCCTTGGCCAGGTCATGAGCGCCGGCATTCGTCGTCATGATCAGGATGACGTTGCGGAAATCGACCTGCTTGCCGTTATGATCCGTGAGCTTGCCGTGATCCATGATCTGCAGGAGCACGTTGAACAGGTCGGGGTGCGCCTTCTCGATTTCGTCGAGCAGAAGAACGCAGTGCGGATGCTGGTCGACGCCGTCGGTCAACAGGCCGCCCTGGTCGAACCCGACATAGCCGGGCGGTGCGCCGATGAGGCGCGAGACCGTGTGCCGTTCCATGTATTCCGACATGTCGAAACGGATGAGATGCACCCCGAGCGACGCGGCAAGCTGCTTTGCCACCTCGGTCTTGCCGACGCCTGTCGGACCGGAGAATAGGTAGCAGCCGATCGGCTTTTCGGGTTCGCGCAGCCCGGCGCGGGCAAGCT
>JASHRR010000095.1 GCA_030037185.1 Xanthobacteraceae bacterium
AACCCTTCCTTGGACTTCGCCACAATCTGCTTGAGGTCCTTATCTAGGTTATGGGCCGCCGAAGTTGCGTCAGCCCAGTTCAAGGTGAGGATGAAGGTCGGAACGATCTCAACGTTGTAGCAGCGGGGATTGATGGCATACTTGCCAGTGCGCAGCGGCTCCTGCCAGATGCCCCGGTGGCCTGGCCGAACCAGAGAGCCGAACTTGAATTCGGCCCCGGACGTGTCCTCGGTAGCCAGGCCAACATAGGCCTTGACCACCGCCACCTCGCCCTGATTGACAACGAGCATTGGAACCAATTCGACGCTGACCAGGAACGGATTGAGGTTGTAGGCACCATAGAGCAGTGGGTCGTGCTGCAGACCGATACGCCCACCCTTGTCGAGGAACGTCTGGAAATCCTGGTAGTTGTTGTGCACTTCGTTCTTCACCGACAAGATCGCTTCGACTAGGTCGCTGTCCTTGGTCCCACCACGCGCTTCGAGTTCGGTGATGTCAGCAAAGTCGCCAAGCCTGTTGGCAATCGCTCCCTTTGGCAACGGTATGCCTTCGAGCGTGGTCACTATGCCGATCATGTCGATGATCCGGCCCTTGCCGTCCTTGCCCTCGAACTTCTGCGGCTCAATGCGCACGACGTCGAGTTGTTCAGGTAAAAGCCCAAAGGAGTGCGGCCCGAGGCCCCCCGCGGCGCGAGCGAGCCGTGCGTATTCATCAGCGACTGGAATACCGTAAACCCGGTTTTTGGTAATGATGAGAAATCCGACGGGATGGATCGGCGCAACAGTACCTGGCGGCAGGACGGTACGCTGGACGCCCTTCTGGCCTCTTTCCTGAACAAACAGGCCGATGTCTTGAAAGTTTGCGAACTCCGGTTTGTAGATCGCGGATTTCGCCCCGATTGGCAGACCCGCGCCAACTTGCGCCACGACAACGCCAATCTGGCCCGCCGGAATCTGCACCATCGGATGACGCGTCACCGTGTAGATTGGCCACAGCTTGAAGCGCAAGCCGGCCATCAGCAGATCAGCCTGATATCCGGCCTCACCGCCGAATGCGACCGGGTTGCCTTCGTGCAATTTCCTCAGGCTGAACCGTTTCCGAACAAGCCCGACTTCAGTCGGACCGATGGTCCAGAGCGAACGCCAGACAGTGAACAGAGCGGCAGCGGCTGCAACGATGACGATCCAGGTGCCTCCGCTCGCGGAAAGACTGAGCACATCAGAGATGCGATCCATCGGCTTGCTCCTTCGCAAGATCATGAAATCCGGACCCCTTATCAGGGGGGATTTCGGCCGCAATACGCGCTCCGCCGAATCGACGTACACGGACAACCGCGAGTCCGCGCCCATAATTGTGACCAGGCTACGGTTCAGTGCCGCCAAGCAAGGAGATGAATTCACGCCATCTCGCCAGCAGTCTCCGCGCGGCCGATTGGCGAAAGCCAACTCCGTCCCTGACCAAACTAGCACAATTGCTCTGCATCAAATGTGAAGGGGCTCACACAAGTCTGCCATTACGTTGCTCATCCGAGTTCAAACTTCCGCTGCCGGAACTACGGTGTAGTCCGCTCCTGGCCCTTAGGCGCTGTGACCCTCGATCGCGTCATCACGGCAGCTATCGAAAGTACTACGGACCAAACCGCGGCCGTCAGCGCGGTTGCTAACGGGTCGCGACACAGCACCATGAGCGTAATCAAAAGCCGGGTGGCCCGTTATCCGTGCCGATGCTTGAGCAGCGGCGTACATGATGGGCATCGGCCCCCCGGCCGCCGGAGTATAGAAGAGCAGCATCTGTGGAAGCTGCCGTGAGGCACGGCTGGAAAGCACCAGGGCAGCTGACACTCCGGACGCGCGCGGCTGTCTGTCGCAGCCATGTGCGCATTATATCGCATCGCACGGCTGCCCACCGAGCCGGCAACATTTGATTGGACCTCAGCGCTCGGGCGCAACGATACAACCAAAATTTCTCTGCTCTCATCAGATTGTTGCCTCCGCTAAGTCCAAGAACTTCTCGCTGACTTTAAGGAAGATTGGGCATCACGAACCGCCGGATGTCTTCCTTCCAATTAGGGGGGAATGGCTCTTGAAATCGCTGGAGGCTCTCCCAAATCGTGACCCGCGGGGCGATTTTCGGGCCTTTCCAGGACCTTTCATTCTTGAGCCTACATTGGGCTGCGCCATGCAAGTCGCGGGACTGTCACGACGCGTCAGCCGATCTGGCGATGAACGAATATCGCGGTTCGACTGAAATGACGGCGCCCAGAACTGTCAGCGAAGTGAGGCTATCGAACACAGATCTGAAAATCTCAAAACACCTTTCCGAAACGAAGATAAGCCAAAGGAGGAAAAAATGCTCGAAGTCGTTGCGGGTGGCACGAAAACGCAGGGACAGCGCGGAGGTTTTTCGCCTGCCGCGATTTCGCCCGTAATCCCAGTCCAAAGCTACCACAGAATTATCCTGCCGCGGCGACCCGGAGAATCTCGCTTTGCGCCGCAACAATACTATTACGCCGCCTCGAAGAGTGGCGTCGTGCCGAGCCTGCCAGTCAGTGTGTCGGGGGTATTCCAACACGATGAAAGCAGCGCCGTTCAGAGCGATGCCGCCTAGGTTGGGGCAAGCCGCCAAACATCACACCGGAAGTCTGGTTTTGGCCCGAGGCTGACGACTTGGGCGTTGCAGCAAGCTGTCAGCTTTCTGGGGTACACCGGCCGCGCGGCCAACGTAGCCACAGTGGCCGAATCTGACCCATTGCAGACCAACCTGCAATTACGCGCGGCGCGGAGATCACCGAATACTCGATCTCGTCGGTGAACAGCCCATCAGGAGAGGCCACTGATAGCCGCTCGCGCAAGTCCTTTTCGAAGTTCGCAGCTTTGTCGCCCAAAACGGCCCGCGACGCGAATGAAGTCGAGTACAAATAGCCGATGATACCGTCATATTTCCAAACATGAGGCTGAACGAACCTCGCTTCTGTTAGCGCACAGAATGGTGCCTGCTTCAGGCACTCTTGGTGCATTGGTTTAGCAGGAAAGGTCCCGGGACCGGCCCGTCGTTCGTCACCCAGCCAGTGTTTGATTGCATCGATTACAACTGCTTTCCACTCGAACACGCGACCTGTCCAAAGACTGGTCGGAGATAGAATGACGATAGCCCCATTTGGCTCGACTAATCTGTCGAGATGTCGCGCGACCGCAATACGGTCAGTCCAATGAAATGATGCTCCAAATGCGGCCATGCGCAGCGGAGCCACGGTGTCGGCGATATCCTCGGCGCGACCCAGCGTGAATGTAATGGACTCAATGCGCTTGTTTACCGCGGTGCGCCGGGCCACCGCCAGGTACTACAGACGTACCGAATTGCCGTCTATGGCCGTTGTTGACCCAACTCTGAACTGACCGGTGCCTGATGCAAGCCAGGTGAAGCCGTCAATGGTCATGGCGGCCCTGCACCGCCGCCCAAAATCCTTTCTGCCTTCTCTAAGGCAAGTTCGAAATCCTGGCTGACCTCAACATAAGGAATATCGATGTGAACTCAGCGCATGATTCTCTAAGCTCACGGCTCTTGTTGATCTGATCATCGTCATCTGCATCAATTCATTGTCGGAAAGTTCGGCGGTCCACCAGTTTTGGACCGGGTCAAAGCACCGAGTTTCTAGCAGCTTTTGTTTCGGGTCGGCCTCGGCGTAGCCGAGGAAAACCGAGTCTTGGGTTCCCGCCACCCTGCTATCCGAACTACGGGGCGCCTGACTTTTGCCCCGACAGGTTTTCTTTCCTGCTGGAAATGCTAGCCTTTCCTGGACACACGACCGCACGTGAACCTCTCGATTCACACGGCTCCCGTTGTTCGGCCATTTCCATGACATAGCTGCCAATGAGCGAAGAGTCGACCGCGCTACCCGCGCGAGGCTTTTGACTGGATCGTCACGCGGCACGGACTTGATGGTAGGGGACGGCTCCTCGACTGTGGCTGCGGCACCGGCAATGTGTTCTCTGGATTGGCGAAATGGTTCTCTCACACCTATCGACGAGGTTTCTCATCGGAGAGATTACGAGTCACCGGGCCGCAATGAAAGTAAACGCACAAGTGGCCTCGAAAGTGAGTGGATCTGAGGGCCGAGCCCGCAACCGTGGGGCGAAGGCAGCTTCGGACGCGCCGCTCATGTTTATCGGCACGGCCGTTCGTGACCCTAAGACGACATTCGGGCCGTCAGTTCGCGGCTGGCCTACATTTTAAGTCCCCTCGCCGTGTCGCGCGATCAGGCGGCGGTTTGAGATGGCGACACGGTGTATATAGTATGACAGATACGTGGGCACGGCCTTCGGCCCTGCAAACCGGCGCTTCGAATAGACGAACCAGCGTTTCTTTCTGAGCGGAGCGAGGGAACGAAACGTCGCAAATGCCTTGGCGTCCGAGAGACGTGCATGGACGCCGAAGAATTGCAATGCAGGGTCGGCAATGTTCTCATTTGCGCCTCAGCAAACCCGCGACAATGGCGGCGGCGATCACGTTCGCGGCGGCGCCGGCGAGGATCGGCAGCGTATAACTGCGGCTGAGGTCGAAGGCGAGGCCGGCGGCGCTCGGTCCGATCAAGGTGCCGAAAGCGACGCTGGTATAAAGAATACCGATGATGCCGCTGACGTTGCGTCCGCCGAATGTGTCCATGACCACGGCGGGAAGCACGGCCACCCATCCGCCATAGAACACGCCATAGACAATCGCGAAGATGGCGAGCGGCCACAGACTCCGCGCAACAACCCAAATCGCGAGTGCGAACGCCATGCCGCCGAACATTGCGATCAGCGCGCGCTGCCGTCCCATGCGGTCGGCGAGATGACCGAGGAAGAAGCGTCCGGCGGTGCTGCCGACGCCGATTGCCCCGAGCAGGAGCACGCCGGCAGACTTTGTGATGCCGTGATCACGCGCATAGGGGACGAGATGCACAAATGGCACGAACGCACCGAACGAGCAGCTCAGGCATGCGGCGTAGAGCGCCGCGAATGGTCGCGAGCTGACTGCCGCGCGCGCGGATGCGCCGGGCGACTCAGCGCGATGCGTTAGCGGCGGATCGCCGTCGGGGCCGACCCCGCACTCACCCGGATCGTTCGCGATCAGGAGCGCCATGCCGCCACCGAGGATCGCGGCGAGAACACCGAGTATGACATAGGCGCCACGCCAGCCGAGCTCCCCGATCAGCAGCGATGCGAGAGGAGGCATTACCAGCGTCCCGACGCCGATGCCACTCACGGCAAGCCCGGACGCAAATCCGCGCCGGCGCACGAACCAGCGCTGCACCGCGCCGACGGCCGGAACATAGGCGCAGCCCATCCCGAGCCCAACGCCAAGTCCATAGGCAGCGTAGACCTGGAATAGACTCTGCGCGGCGCCTGCGGCGGCAAGACCCGCGCCGGTCAACAGCATCCCGACCACGGCAAGACGGCGCGAGCCGAAGCGATCGGCGAGGGGGCCGCTCACGATGCCGAGCCCGAAATAGAGGAAGCCTGCCAGCGAGAACACCAGTGACACCGATCCGCGGGATGCGGCAAAATCTTGCTCCAGCGACGGAAGGAACGCGCTGAATGTATAGGCGCTGCCGAAGCCGACGAACGTGATGGCGAACGCGGCTGCGACCACGAACCAACCATAGAAAATGCCGGAACTTTGAATACTTGAGGGACTTCTCACGATCGCCTCCTGCTCGAGAAAGCGGGTAGACACCACATAGGGGCGGGCGGCACTGGTTCACTGCCGAATGTTACGGCCGCCGCCGAAGCTTCGACGTGTGCGAAGAGGCGCTTGGCGCGCTATATGTAGGGAATGAGCGATGTCCTTGATATGGCCGCGCTCGCGGCCCTCGTCGGTGATCCTGCGCGTGCAAATATTCTCTGCGCACTGCTGGATGGCCGCGCCTTCACCGCTGGCGAGCTCGCCTATGCCGCGCATGTCTCGCCGCAGACTGCGAGCGGCCATCTCGGCAAGCTTGCAGCCGCGCATTTGATCGCGTCGAGCCCGCAAGGCCGCCACCGCTATTATCGTCTTGCCGGTCCGCATATCGCGGCCATGCTGGAAAGCATCATGGCAGTCGCCGCGACCTCTCCGTCACGTCCCCGACCGATCCGGATCGATGAGAGCATGCGCACCGCGCGCATGTGCTACGACCACGTCGCCGGCCGCCTCGGTGTCGGTCTCGCCGATGCGCTGCGCGCAGGTGGGCATGTCGCGTTCAGCGAAGAAGGCAGTGAGATCACGAGTTCGGGCGAGGCGTTCCTATGCGAGTTTGGCGTTGACATCGAGGCGGCGCGGCTGCGCCGGCGCGTGTTCTGTCGTCCCTGCATCGACTGGAGCGAGCGGCGTCCGCATCTGGCTGGCGCTATCGGACAAGCGCTCGCGCAGCGCCTTTTTGCCCTCGGCTGGATCGCGCGCGTGCGCTACGGCCGCGCGCTCAGGATCACACCTGCGGGCCGTCGCAATCTGCTCGACACGTTCGGCGTTGATATCTCAGAGTCTCGCGTAACCAAACCGCGGACGTTGGCGCGCACGGCTGCGTGAGCACTCTACTGTAGTCCGAATAAAGTTCGGTCTAGTATCGGTCAGCACACTTTCACCCCCGCGCTCGCGGCAAATCGGTGCGATTTCAGCTAGTCGCCGACGATTGAACGAATAGGCCACTGTTTGCAGCGATGCATCAGTCCGCTCGTGGCCCACCTCTGCCGACTTGCACGGCGGACCAGGTCGTCAGCTATCTGAGGTACAGGAGATGTGCCGGTCGAACGGCCGACGGTGGCTTCGATGCCGTTCGGATTGACACTGGTGCGCCGGTGTGGCGCCGTGATTTCACCCCGCTTCGAACCCTGCATTTCCGGTCGCCGACCAGGCCTTCCTGGAAATGGCTCTTGGCACATCCGCAGTTGACCGGAGCGAGCATCGATTCAGAATCGGCCGCAACCCTCAATGGGGTGTTGCTTGACGCTGATCTTGGTGTCGAGGCCGGCGTGGTTTGCATGTCGATTGCCGATATCGCGGCACCGGTGATTTTAGGTGCAAAAAGGTGGTTAAGGCCCGAACGGCGAACCGCTGACGGCCGCGGTTACGAGCCCGAGTCCGTCGCCTTCCTGCGCACCGAAGCACGGATCTGCTCATCCAATGCGGCAAGCAACGCGCGGCGCCTGCGCTGAGCGGCATTTTTGCCTGTCGCTTCGCCTGACAGCCCGTAATGGGACATCGCCATAACATGCCATTTGCGCCAAGATCGCTTTGCCCCGCAATCCCGCGCAAGCGAACGGTAATCGACCTTGACTCTCCGCCTGCGGAACAGGTATCGCCAGCTCGAGTAGACATGCGCCTCGTTCGACACGATCAAGGCGGTCTTCGCACCCATCGCCTGGGCCAGCGACTGCGCGAGAAATATCACTAGCGGCTTCGGACGCAGGCCCAGCCACCGACGTGTCAGCGACTGGTAGAGCGCACGCCCGTCAACGGCCGTATCCG
>JASHRR010000807.1 GCA_030037185.1 Xanthobacteraceae bacterium
GGCGGCGGCGCCGCCGCAGTCACTGGCTCGGCGGCCGGCGGGGGAGCTGCGAGGCGGGACGGCGGGCGAGCCGCAACGCGAGGCGCCGGGGCCGCAGACGGTGCGCCGTCATCGCGCGGATAATTTGTCACTGCCAAGGGGGTGGGCGCCGCCGCGACATCCGCGGGCGCGGGAGCAGAGTTGCGCGGTGCTTCAACACCCCGGTAAGAAACAGGAGGATAGGAGGCGAGCGCGACGTCATCCCCTCCCGGCTTGCTTGCAACCTGCGGTGGCGTTCCATGGGGAGCGGTAATCCAGAGGAACCCAAGCGCTCCTGCCGCGGCCAAAACCATGACGCCCGTAAGCCGCACCACCGCAGCGAAAATCGGGGTTTTCGCCCGGTACAGAGGCGGCTCGGGCGTCTGATCAGGCGCCGAAGCAAGATGCGAACGCAACTCCTTCAGCGCGGTATCGCCTTCGAAGGCCGCCGAACGCTTCTTGCGCTTGAACAAGGAACCCCGGGAAGGTTTTGCGTCCCATTGCGAAGCCGGTTCGCCGAAAGGCTCCTCGCCCAGCTCCAAAACAGTTTCTTGAGGTGCGGCCTCCGGCGAGGACACGGCCTCCGGGGACAGGAGATCCCGCCGGGAAACAAATTCCCGATGAGCGACTGTGTCCCGAGAGGCGACGCGAAGAGGGGCCGTCTCCCGAGGAGGTATCACCGTCCGACGAGCCCTCAAATCCTGTGGCAGCTCCTGCGGCGCGCTTCGCTCCCCGCCCTCCAGGGCCATATCGGCACGCCCGGACCCGGCTCGGGCCCAACGCGGCGCATAACCCAACGGCCCGTCGGCCCCGCGAACTGGCGTACTCATGTTCCCCCTCCGCTCTTACGCGATCACTCCACTCCCAGCTACCGGAACCACTCACGCATCCTAGCACACCGCGACTGCGCGTACTCGAAGAGCTGAAATCGGCGGATCAAAAGGCTGCTTCTTCTATGAAATGAAAATGCCGGGGCTCCTGCTGACGCTGCCGGCCGCCGACCCAATCCCGGCCGGACTTTGCATCACGACATTCAGCTGGGTTGCCATCCGTAATGCGAGCAGCACCCATGCTGGCGGCACTCACCGCGATGATCGCTTCTTGACCCCACCACTTTCTTGCACGCCGCCAGGTTCTCGCACACCCCCCGAACTCCCCCTAACGCTGGCGCGCATTGGCACAGAAAAGCTTAAGCGCTCCTCAATAGTTTGCTCGACAGTTTGTCGGTAATGTGGTCTTTTGTCGATATCTGCTTGCCATTTTTTGCCGTATCCGAGCGGAACCCGTTAAGAATGCAGAAAAATTTAGCCACCTTGGTGTCCGCGCGCGCGCTCATCCCTTGTCGGCTTGCGGTAAGGCCAGCGGCGTGCGAATCGCGGCCCGCCGATTCCCGCGCGGCGGATCATCGATTTTGCGAACTCGGACCTGTTTGGTGAGATATCGAGGCTAAACGCCTGCAACAATGATCCGCAATGGGGTTGACCTCGCCTAGCCGCCGCCGATAAACGCCGGTCCGGGGCGCAGCGTTGCAAGCGAACGCTGAGAACTGCCGGCGCTGGGTTGTTTCACGCTTACCTGCATTCGTAGGCAGCGAGTGAGCAAGGAGTTCGAAAAAATGGCCGCCACTGGCTCGGTTGCGCTCACCTTCCCGGACGGCGCCCGGCGCGAATATCCCAAAGGCATCAACGGCCTTAACGTCGCCAAAGCGATCTCGCCGTCGCTCGCCAAGCGTACGGTCGCGATGGCGCTCGACGGTGCACTCACAGATCTCGCCGACCCGATCGAGCGCGATGCAAAAATCGAATTCGTCAGCCGCGACGACCCGCGGGCGCTGGAGCTGATTCGCCATGATGCCGCACATGTGCTGGCGGAAGCCGTGCAGTCGCTGTGGCCCGGCACCCAGGTCACTATCGGGCCGGTGATCGAGAACGGCTTCTACTACGATTTCTTCCGCAACCAGCCGTTCACCCCGGAGGATTTCCCGGCGATCGAGAAGCGCATGCGCGAGATCATCGCCCGCGATCAGCCGTTCACCAAGGAGGTGTGGTCGCGCGAGCAGGCCGAACGCGTGTTCCGCGACAAGGGCGAGTTGTTCAAGGTGGAGCTTGTCGATGCCATTCCGCAGGACCAGGAGATAAAGATCTACAAGCAGGGGGACTGGTTCGATCTCTGCCGCGGCCCGCACATGACCTCCACCGGCAAGGTCGGCGGCGCCTTCAGGCTCATGAAGGTAGCCGGAGCGTATTGGCGCGGCGACGCGAAAAACCCGATGCTGACCCGCATCTACGGCACGGCCTTCGCACGCCAGGACGACCTCGAGGCGTACTTAAAGCAGATCGAGGAGGCCGAGAAGCGCGACCATCGCAAGCTCGGCCGTGAACTCGACCTGTTTCATTTCCAGGAGGAAGGCCCGGGCGTCGTGTTCTGGCACGCCAAGGGGTGGTCGCTGTTCCAGTCGATCATCGCCTATATGCGCCGACGCCTCGCCGGCGACTACGACGAAGTGAACGCACCCCAGATGCTCGACAAGTCGCTGTGGGAAACTTCGGGCCACTGGGGCTGGTACCGCGAGAACATGTTCGCGGCGCAGTCGGCGGGTGACGAGGCGGAGGACAAGCGCTGGTTCGCCATCAAGCCGATGAACTGCCCCGGCCATGTGCAGATCTTCAAACATGGGCTGAAAAGCTATCGCGACCTGCCGATCCGCCTCGCCGAATTCGGCCTGGTGCACCGCTATGAACCATCCGGTGCCCTGCACGGCCTGTTGCGCGTGCGCGGCTTTACCCAGGATGATGCCCATATCTTCTGCACCGAGGACCAGCTTGCCGAGGAGTGCATCAAGATCAACGATCTGATCCTCTCGGTCTACGCCGACTTTGGCTTTGAGAGCGACATCCTCATCAAGCTTGCGACCCGCCCCGAAAAGCGGGTGGGCACCGACGCGATGTGGGATCATGCCGAGGGCGTGCTGCGCTCGGTTCTGGACAAGATCGCCGCGCGTTCCGGCAATCGCATCAAGACCGGCATCAACCCCGGCGAAGGCACTTTCTATGGGCCGAAGTTCGAATATGTGCTGCGCGACGCGATCGGCCGCGACTGGCAATGCGGCACCACGCAGGTTGACTTCAACCTGCCGGAGCGGTTCGGTGCGTTCTACATCGACGCGGACGGCGAGAAGAAGCAGCCGGTGATGGTGCATCGCGCGATCTGCGGCTCGCTGGAGCGCTTCACCGGCATCCTCATCGAGCACTACGCCGGCCATTTCCCGCTATGGCTCGCTCCCGTCCAGGCCGTCATCTGCACCATCGTCTCCGATGCCGACAGCTATGCCGGCGAGGTCGCCGCGATGGCGCGCCGCGCCGGATTGCGGATCGAACTCGACCTGCGCAACGAGAAGATCAACTACAAGGTGCGCGAGCACTCCCTCGCCAAGGTGCCGGTGCTGCTGGTGGTCGGCAAGAAGGAGGCCGAGAACCGTGCGGTGTCGATCCGGCGGCTGGGCAGCCAGGAGCAGAAGGTGATGGATGTCGAGGCGGCGCTCGCAGGGCTGGTGCAAGAAGCGGTGCCGCCGGATGTGAGGCGCGGGTGCGGTGGGCAAGTGTAGGGCAAGGAGCCTGTAGGCCGCACGGGCGGCCGTTTCAAACGCAGGTGCTGAGCTGTTTCGTCCTGCCCGGCCTTTAAATCAGCGGCCCCGCCGGAAAGCCTAACCCTGCGTCGGGGGCCGGATCATTTTGAGCGCTGGGGCATCCGCGGGGCTTGCAACAAAAGCCCTGATGGCGCTGAGGCGATAATCCTGCGTCACTGCTCCTCACGGCTGAAGCCGGGGCTTGCCAAGCAGGGGGCGGCAAACGCAAACTTTCGAAGCACAGACTGCGTCATCAATTCGAACAGCGGGCATGCCAAGCGGTTGCAGGCCTGGCTAACGGCTTTTTTAAAAGTTGAAGCAAAGG
>JASHRR010000808.1 GCA_030037185.1 Xanthobacteraceae bacterium
CCCATGTAGGTGGAGCGGTAATTGCCGCGGCACAAATGCATCGTGATCGTCATATCGGCCGGAATGTCCGAGATCGCCGCATTGATCATGTCGGCATAGGTTTCCGCGAGCCTGGCGGGATCGTCGCCGCGGCCTTGCTGGGCGGCGCGGTAGCCGGGATCGCACAGCATGGCGATGAAGACTTCGTCGAGCTGCAGATAGCGGCAGCCGGCATTCGCGAAAGCGCGCACCGCCTGGCGATAGGCGGCGCCGAGATCGATGAAAAATTGGTCGAGGCTCGCATAAGCGGCGGGACTGATGGCCTCACGCCCCACGCGTCCGTAGAGCGCGGACGGCGCCGGGATGGTCATCTTCGGCGTGCGCGAACTCCGCGTTTTGACGAAGCGGAAGTGCTCCAGCATGGAATGGCCCGAAAAACCGAGCCGGCCCGCAACGCGCGCCCCCTCCGCGCGCGTGTGGATCCCGGCGAACGCCATGCCGCGGTCCATTGCATAACGTTCGACGCCATCGAGGCCCCACAGGAAATCGAGATGCCACCACGAGCGTCTCAATTCGCCGTCGGTGACCGATTGCAGGCCGATCTCTTCCTGTTTGCGGATGACGCGCTCGATTTCGCGGTCTTCGATGGCGGTCAGTTCGCCGGCGGAAATCTCGCCGCTCGCTCGCCTTGCGCGCGCCTCTCTGAGGGCAGCGGGGCGGAGCAGGCTCCCGACATGATCGGCACGAAATGGCGGTTTTGGGTGAGTCATCGGTTCCTGTCTGGCGTTCCGGCCGCCTGCCTGGTGCAATCTCGTCGATAAGCTAACCGGGGTTCCGCCTCATTTCTCCCGGTCGCGCAGAGGCGAGACCGCCGCATTGGGACGACCATATCGTCATCCGCCGTGGACGATCTGCGTCGGCCAGCCGGCAAAGTCATGCCCACACCTCGTCGGCGACCTCTACGATCATCCGCAGCTTCGCCCACTGCTCCTCCTCGGCCAGCACATTGCCCTCCTCGGTCGAGGCAAAGCCGCATTGCGGCGACAGGCAGAGCTGGTCGATGTCGAGGAATTGCGCTGCCTCGTCGATGCGGCGCTTGAGCTCGTCGGGGCGCTCGAGCGTGCCGGCTTTCGACGTCACCAGCCCGAGCACCACCTGCTTGCCTTTCGGCACGAAGCGCAGCGGCTCGAAACCGCCGGCGCGGGCGGTGTCATATTCCATGAAATAGCCGTGCACGCCGATCGTGTTGAACAGCATCTCGGCTATCGGCTCGTAGCCGCCCGAGGCCACGAATGTCGAGCGGAAATTGCCGCGGCACAGATGCATCGTGATCGTCATGTCGGGCGGGATGTCCGAGATGGCGGCGTTGATCATGCCGGCATAGACGAGCGGCAAGGCGCGAGGATCATCGCCCCTCGCGCGCACCTGATCGCACAGAGCCGGATCGCACAGATAGGCGAGATTGACCTCGTCGAGCTGCAGGTATCGGCAGCCCGCGTCCGCAAACGCGCGGACGGTATTGCGATAGGTTGCACCGAGATCGCGATAGAAATCATCCATCGACGGATAGATCGCTTCCGGCACCGCCTCCCGTCCGTAGCGGAAATGCAGTGAAGACGGCGACGGGATCGTCATCTTCGGCATCGCCTTGGCGTGCCGCGCAAGAAAGCGGAAGTGCTCGATCATCGCGTGGCCGGAAAAACCGAGGGAGCCCTTGAGGCGCAACAGGATCGGCCGCGGCTGGGGCCCCTGGAACTTGAACTTGCGTTCGCCGTAGTAGGATTCGACGCCGTCGAGCCCGAGCAAAAAATCGGTCTGCCAGGAAGCGCGGCGATATTCCCCGTCAGTGACGGATTTCAAGCCGACCTCTTCCTGCTTACGGATCAGCCTGATGATTTCCTCATCCTCGATCGCTCGAAGACTGTCGGGAGAAATTTCGTCGCGTTCGCGCTTGACGCGCGCTTGCTTGAGGGCCGCGCTGCGCAGCAGGCTACCGACGTGATCGGCGCGGAAAGGCGGAGCGGTGCGGAGCATGAGCCTTCTTCCCATTGGTGTCATGCACCGCGACAGCGGGGCATCCAGTGATCCTCGGCGCAATCAAGGCAGGCTGACCCAAGACAAGGCCCTGCTGGATCGCGCGCCTTCGCGCCTGATTGACGGCGTTGAGTCAATCGGTCGGAAACGCGACACCTGCACCTTTGTTACCCCCAAACCTCCTGGGCGATCTCGACCACCAGCCGCAGCTTTGCCCATTGATCATCCTCGGTCAGCAGGTTGCCTTCTTCGGTCGAGGCAAATCCGCATTGCGGCGACAGCGCAAGCTGATCGAGCGCTACGTATTTCGTGGCCTCCTCGAAGCGGCGCTTGATGTCGTCCTTGTTTTCCACTGCGGCAAGCTTGGAGGACACGAGACCCAGCACGACGATCTTCTTGCCCTTCGGCAGATAACGAAGCGGCTCTAGGCCGCCGGCGCGTTCGGTTTCCCATTCGAGGAAATATCCGTCGACATTGAGGTCGCCGAACATGCGCTCGGCCACCGGCTCATAGCCGCCTTCCGCGATCCACTTGGAGCGGAAATTGCCGCGACATGAATGCATGGTAACGACCAGGTCGGCGGGCTTGTCGGCGAGCGCCAGATTGGTCAACCCCGCATAGTGCTTCGGCAGCGCGTCGGGATCGTCCCCGCGTTTTTTCGACTGCTCGCGCTCGAACGCGGAGCACAGCATCGCCCAGGCGGTGTCGTCAAACTGCAGATAGCGGCAGCCCGCATCATAGAAGGCGCGCACCGCTTTTTTGTATGCCGCCGCCAGATCGGCGAAAAAGGCGTCGAGATCCGGATAGATTTCGCGGGAGATCGCCTGGCGGCCCTGGCGGAAATGCATGGTGCCCGGCGCCGGCACGCACATCTTCGCAGCGACGCGCGTCGTCGACTTGAGGAAGCGGAAATGATCGATCTGCGGGTGGCCGCAGAAGCCGACTTTGCCGACGACGCGAATGCTTTGCGATTTGGTGGCGACGCCCGCGAACTGGATGCCGTGGGAGGTGTCGTAGAGCTCGACGCCCTCGAGCCCGGCGTAAAAGTCAAAATGCCACCACGACCGGCGCAGCTCGCCATCAGTGGCGAGCTTAAGTCCAATCTCTTCCTGCTTTTTCACTAAACGTTCGATCTCGCGATTCTCGATAGCCGTGAGTTCCTCAGCCGAGATCGTGCCGGCGGCACGCTTCGCACGCGCTTCCTTCACCGCGGCGGGACGCAGCAGGCTGCCGACGTGATCGGCGCAAAAGGGAGGCGCCGTGCGCTGCATGGTCTTCTGCCCTTCTCATCAGCACAAGAGCAACTTATGCCCAATTTACAAGGAGAACCTTGATGTAGAGTCTTTCCTCATTCGGCTGTCTGTGTACTCCGATTGTGTACTCACATGCAACTGGTCTCGACGGCTTACGGGTTCGGTGATGGCTCTGGCTGATGCTCGTCTGCAGCAAACCACGGCCGCCGACCGTCGCCGAGACGCAGGACGTTCTACTGGCAGTGGGGGCCCTGCCGCTGCCCAGCACCCCTCGCGGGTAGGCTCAAGTAATTTCGTGACGGAAATTGGGGGTAGTTGGTTGAAGGTGGAACGCAACAGCGTCATCGCAGGGCAAAAGATCAAGACGGTGCGTGATATGCTGCGCCATCTCGCACCGCGGTTTAGCCTCGCTCGAGCGCGAGTAGAATACCCCCACAAACAGCTGCAAAACAAATTCCTGCCAGATGCCGCCGCGCAGGAATCATTTGCTCAAGGACGGAAATGGTCGAGCGGTGCGAGCGAGGGTACCACACCACGCGCAAGGGCGACGCGCTGAGACTGACGAATTCTGTGCCACAGATGAACCGTGCGGAGGCTGAGAAACTCTCAAAGGCGTGTCGAAACCGCAAAACATCCGCGGAGTGCGGAGCGCAGCATTCACGTCCAGGTGGTCGGCGACGGCAACAAAATTTTCTATCGATGGGTGTCGACCACGTCGAAATCTTGCAGGCGCGACATTGGGCACGCCTTGCAGGGGCTTCACTGACGCTCAACCAACGACGTCGACGCAGCGGGCTAAGCCGCGGCCGGCATGGTTGGGCGGCTTCCCACCTGTTTCCCAACCAACGCCTGGGTTTACAAATCTCGCCAATAATGGAAAGAGCGCTTAAACAAAATCCCCGGGGAGGTACGTCCATGACTGCTCGAACAAAGCCGCCCTTCCGCGCCGATCATGTCGGCTCGATCCTGCGATCGGCGCCGCTCAAGGAGGCGCGCGAGAAGTACGAGAAGGGTCAGATCACCGCGGACGACCTCAAGGCGGTGGAAGACGAGGGGATTTCAAAGATCATCGCCAAGCAGGAGGAACTCGGCCTCAAGCTCGCGACCGACGGGGAATATCGCCGTTCCTGGTGGCACTTCGACTTCTACGGCATGCTCGACGGGGTCGAGATCTACGAGCTCGATCACGGCATTCAGTTCCAGGGCGTCCAGACCAAGCCGCGCAGCATCCGGGTGGTCGGCAAGATCGGGTTTTCCGAGCACCCGATGCTGGAGCATTTTCGCTTCCTCAAGGCGCATACCAAAGTGACGCCGAAGATGACCATTCCGAGCCCCAGTGTTCTGCATTTCCGCTTGGAGCCCGGCGCGGTCAGCAAGGACGTCTATCCGCACCGCGACGCCATCTTCGACGATCTCGGCGCCGCCTATCACAAGGCGGTGCGCGCCTTCTACGACGCCGGATGCCGCTATCTGCAATTCGACGATACCGCCTGGGCGTATCTGTGCTCAGATGTCGAACTCAAGAAGGCGCGCGACCGCGGCCTTGACGTCGATCATCTGCAGGATGTCTACACCCGCACCATCAACAAGGCGCTCGAAGCCAGGCCCGCCGACATGACCGTCACGACCCATGTCTGCCGCGGCAATTTCCGATCCACCTGGATCTCGTCCGGCGGTTACGAGCCAGTGGCGCAGAATCTTCTGGCGAACTGCAACTACGACGGTTATTTTCTCGAGTACGACACTGAGCGCGCGGGCGGCTTCGAGCCATTGCGGTTCCTGCCCAAGGGCGACAAGATCGTCGTGCTCGGCCTCCTCACCACCAAGGCCGGGGCGCTGGAGAACAAGGCGGATATCAAGCGCCGCATCGAAGAGGCGACCAAATACGTCGCGCTCGAGCAGCTTGCACTCTCACCCCAATGCGGCTTCGCCTCGACCGAGGAAGGCAACATTCTCGCCGAGAGCGAACAATGGGCAAAGTTG
>JASHRR010000809.1 GCA_030037185.1 Xanthobacteraceae bacterium
GCTTTGCTTACGCAGCCGGCTTCGGCGCCGCGGCGGCCGCCTTGGCTTTGGCCTCGGCCATCGCCTTGCGCTCCTTGCGGGGAATTGCCCGCTCCGGATTGTTCCGCGGCGGGCGCTGACGCAAGCCTGCGGCATCAAGGAAGCGCAGGATGCGATCGGACGGCGTTGCACCTTTGTCGAGCCAGCTTTTGGTCTTCGCGAGATCGAATCTCAGCCGCTCGGCATTATCCTTCGGCAGCAGCGGATTGAAATAGCCGAGCCTCTCGATGAAGCGGCCGTCACGCGGCGACCGGCTGTCCGCCACCACGATGTGATAGACGGGTCGTTTCTTGGTGCCGGCGCGGGCCATCCTGATCTTCAGAGGCATTCCAAAATCCTTTCGTTTAAGTGATCGCCCCGCCGCGAAGGGGCGCAGGGCGGGGCTATTTCTTCTTGCCAAAGCCCGGCACGCCGCCGAGGCCCGGCAATCCGGGTTTGCGGGGGCCACCGAGCCCGGGCAGGCCACCCGGCAGGCCGGGAAACGGCGGGGGCGCCGGCATCCCGGGGGTCGGGAGCCTGTCGGGCCCTCCCGGCGGCACGTTTGCGGCAAGCTTTGCCATCTGTTCCGGGCTCGGCATGCCGGCCCCCATCCCGAGCGCATTGGCAAGGCCGGCAAGCGGACCGCGCTTGGCGCCGCCCATCGCTTTCATCATGTCGGCCATGCCCCGGTGCATTTTGAGGAGCCTGTTGATTTCCTCAACCTTGGTGCCGGAGCCGGCAGCAATGCGTTTCTTGCGGCTCGCCTTGAGGATGTCGGGGCGGTGCCGTTCCTCGGCCGTCATCGACTGGATAACGGCGACCTGGCGCTTGAGGATTTTGTCGTCGAGATTTGCCGCAGCGATCTGGTTCTTGAGCTTGGCGATGCCCGGCAGCATACCCATCAGGCCGCCCAACCCGCCCATCTTCTGCATCTGCTCAAGCTGCTCTTTGAGATCATTGAGGTCGAACGCACCCTTGCGCATGCGTTCGGCGGTCCGCATCGCCTTTTCGGCATCGATGGTGGCGGCAGCCTTCTCGACCAGCGAGACGATATCGCCCATACCGAGGATGCGATCGGCAATGCGGGCGGGATAGAAATCCTCCAAGGCATCGAGCTTTTCGCCGGTGCCGATCAGCTTGATGGGCTTGCCGGTGACGGCCCGCATCGACAGCGCCGCGCCGCCGCGTCCATCACCATCGACCCGCGTGAGGACAATGCCGGTGAGGCCGACCCGTTGGTCGAAGGCCCGCGCCAGATTGACGGCATCCTGACCGGTGAGGCTGTCGGCGACGAGCAGCACCTCATGGGGGGAAGTCGCCGCTTTGACCTCGGCGGCCTCCGTCATCATAGCCTCGTCGAGCGTGGTTCGGCCCGCCGTGTCGAGCAGCACAACGTCATAGCCGCCGAGGCGGCCAGCCTCGATGGCGCGCCGGGCGATCTGGACTGGCGTTTGCCCCGGAACGATCGGCAGCGTGTTGACCGCGACCTGCTGGCCCAGCACCGCCAGCTGTTCCATTGCGGCCGGACGGCGGACGTCGAGCGAGGCCATCAGGGCCTTGCGCCGCATTTGCTCACTAAGGCGGCGGGCAATCTTGGCGGCCGTGGTGGTCTTGCCGGATCCTTGCAGACCGACCAGCATGATCGGAACCGGCGCAGGCGCGTTAAGATCGATGGGGTCTGCG
Organism: Xanthobacteraceae bacterium; assembly: GCA_030037185.1. The sequence continues at coordinate 1,702 of JASHRR010000809.1, forward strand.
CCACCTCCCAGCGTCTCGATCAGCTGGTCGTGAACGATCTTCACCACCATCTGGCCGGGGGTGACCGACTTCACCACCTCGACGCCGACGGCGCGCTGACGCAGCTTATCGATAAACGTTCGCACCACATCAAGGGCGACGTCGGCCTCCAGCAAGGCGCGGCGCACCTCACGGGCGGCCGCATCGACGTCGGCGGCCGTGAGGGCGCCCCGGCGGGTCAGCCGGTCAAGAATGCCGGACAGTTTGTCGGACAGACCATCGAACATGCCAAATACCAAATTCCGCCCGAGGGCGCACAGCGCTGTCGGGCGTTGACCTCCGGCCTCATTGGGCCGGGCGGCGGATCACGCGGGCTCTTTCAAGTACCGGGCACACTTATGACCCGCCACCCTTAAAGTCAACCGGATCGCCGTGCTCGCTACTGGAGGTTCGAGCCAAATTCACCGAGCCAGCTCTCTTTGACTTCTGCCTCGACACGCTCCAGGATCGATACGACCCGGCCAACGCGGCCGGGCGGCACTTTTCCTGGCCTTTTCGCTGCCCGGTCCTTGGCGTAGAAATGGCAGGCCTCCACCAGTTCATCATGGTCGACGCCGGTTGCAATGATTTCGGCCACCGTCGCGTCGTCGAGCGGGTGGACGGCAGCCAAAACCTCGTCGCGGGTCAATTCCGACATTTGTCGTTTCCTCCACCTCTGATCAGGTCAAATCCGTATGCGCAGCTTAGCCGTTGCGGGCGATGCCATTCATTGACGGCGATCAACCCGCATAGCGTTGGCAGGCAAGGGGCGTGCGGGGCAGCGCAGTCACTTGAGCGGCACGTAGATTTCAACCACGAGGTCGTCCTCAGGCGTCGTGACCGGGTCTTTCATGTACTGCTCGACGAACAGGTCCTTGGCTTCGAGATTCTTTTCCTCAAGATGGTGGGCGATCGCCTCATAGGTCGTGTCCATCTCGTCATAGGAGCCGCGGTGAACGAACTTGAGCGCGGTGCCGGCCGGCGACTTGCCGACCTTGATATCGCTCCGCGGCGGCGACGCCGGGGCGCGCGCGACCGGCACAGCCGCCTGGAATTCAAACCCGGTATCGCTGGTCGCCGTATAAATTGTCATCGGCGCACCGTCGGGCTTGGCGCCAAGTTTATCCATTGCGTCGTAAACCGATTTGAACGCCTCGACGATGGTTTCAAACGCAGAGTCCCACGCACCCGAACCCTGATAATAGACGATCGTCCTGGCGGTCATCGTCACCTGTTCGCCGAACGGATCATCCGGCAGGACGGTGATCACAGGTGTCGGCACGGGGTTAGGTGTCTGCGCGAGAGCACCCGGCACACCTGACAAGGCAACCGCGATTGAGAGCAAGAGAGTTCGCCAAGCGGCCATTGAAGCCTCCTTGCAGGCCGGCTTTCGGTCAGCCGGCCTGTTCATGATCGGCCGTACCGACACCACTTAAAGACATGACGTCGGCTGGCCATTAAACTGGCACGACCTTATAACCGGAAACATGGCGGCGGATTGAGGGCATGGGTGTGTTATCCAGCTATTCCTTTGTAAAGATGAACGGTCTCGGCAACGCGATCGTGGTTGTCGATATGCGGCCAAACCCCGATCAGATCACCGCCGCTGATGCGCGTTCGGCTGCCGCCGGGGTTCCGTACGACCAGTTGATGGCAATTTATCCGCCGCGCACGGGCGATGCCGATGCCCTTGTGCGCATTTTCAACAATGACGGCTCCGAGGCCGGCGCCTGCGGCAACGGCATGCGCTGCGTGGCCGATATTTTGTTCAAGCAAAGCCGCAAGACCTCGCTCGCGCTGGAAACACGGGCCGGGCTGTTGCAATGCTGGCAGGGCGAGACGCCGCTGACCTGCACGGTCGACATGGGACAGCCGCGGTTTGGATGGGATGAAATTCCTCTAGCCAAGCGATTCCCCGATACCCGCACAATCGACCTCACCGTCGGGCCGGCCAATCGCCCCGTCCTGCATTCGCCCTCGGTTGCCAATATGGGCAACCCGCATGCGGTTTTCTGGGTCGATGATATTGACACATGCGATCTGGGCGAGGTCGGGCCACAGCTGGAGGGCCATCCGATATTCCCCGATCGCGCGAACATCTCGCTCGCCCAGGTTGTTTCGCGCGACTATCTGATTGTGCGGACCTGGGAGCGCGGCGCCGGCCTGACGCGGGCCTGCGGCTCTGCGGCTTGCGCGGCGGTGGTATGCGCCTCTCGCATTGAGCGGGCCAACCGCAAGGCGATGGTCAGATTGCCGGGCGGCGAACTCGCCATCGAATGGCGCATGGACGATCATGTGCTGATGACCGGGCCCGTGGAATATGAGTTCGCGGGCCGTTTTGATCCAGCGCTGTTTGCGACCGCGGAGCCCGCGCGATGAGCATCGACGTCGTCACCTTCGGGTGCCGCCTCAACACCTATGAATCCGAGGTGATACGCCGCAATGCGGCGGCGGCCGGTGTCGGCGGCCGCCAAGCGGGAGAGCAAGCGGGAGAGCAAGCGGGAGGGGTGGTGATTGTGAACACCTGCGCGGTGACGGCCGAAGCCGAACGCCAGGCGCGCCAAGCCATCCGCCGGCTCAAACGCGAACGCCCGCAGGCGCGGATCGTCGTTACGGGATGCGCTGCGCAGACGAGCCCGGACCCGTTCGCCGCCATGGAGGAGGTTGACTGCGTCATCGGCAACGACGCCAAGATGCGCGTCGAGGCTTGGGCGCAAGCGCAAGCTATATTGGCCCGCACCCGCGATTTCGGCGTCGCTCGGCACGAAAAGATTGCTGTCAACGACATCATGTCTGTGCATGAGACGGCCGCGCACCTGATCGAGGGTATCGAAGGGCGCGCCCGCGGCTACGTGCAGGTGCAGAACGGCTGCGATCATCGCTGCACGTTCTGTATCATCCCGTTCGGGCGGGGAAACTCCCGCTCAGTGCCGATGGGGGAGGTGGTCGAGCAGGTGCGCCGCCTGGTCAATAACGGGTATCGTGAGGTCGTGCTCACCGGCGTCGATCTGACGAGCTACGGCAGCGACCTGCCCGGCGCGCCCAGGCTTGGCACCGTGGTGCGGCAGGTTCTCAAGCATGTGGGCGACCTCGAACGGCTGCGGCTGTCCTCTCTCGATTGCATCGAGATCGATGCGGGCCTGCTCGATGCGTTCGCGGCGGAGGAACGGCTGATGCCGCACCTGCATCTGTCGCTGCAGGCCGGCGACGACCTGATCCTCAAGCGGATGAAGCGGCGCCATTCGCGCCAGGATGCCATCGCGCTCACCCGGGAACTCCGGCGGCGGCGCCCCGGTCTGGTACTCGGAGCCGATTTCATTGCTGGATTTCCGACCGAGACCGAGGACATGTTCCACCGTACGCTCGACTT
>JASHRR010000810.1 GCA_030037185.1 Xanthobacteraceae bacterium
GCGAGGAACGCACCGAGCGCCATCGACATGCCGGCGAACTGCATCAGCGCCGCCGCCCCGAGCACCACCAAAAGGGCCGCCGCCGTCATCACCTCGCGCGTCCCCGTCCTGGCGAGTAGCGACAGCAACGGATTGAGTAGGTAACGCCCGGCGATGACCACTGCGGCGATAGAAGCGCCGATGCGGCCGACGGCGATCACGGTTCCCAGAAAATCCGTAACACGACTGTCAGCCCCTGGCGCAATCAGCGGCAGCAGGGCGAGGATCGGCACGACCGACATGTCCTGGAACAGCAATATTGCGAAGGTGCGCTGGCCGTAAGCCTGCTGCAGCTGGCCACGCTCCTCCAGAATCTTCAGCGCGATCGAGGTGGCCGACATCGCGAGGGCGAGGCCGGCGATCACGGCGCCGCGCCACCCGGTGAGCCCCAGCGCGACGGCGAGGCTGCCGAGCACCGTCGCCGTCAACACGAGCTGCGCTGCGCCAAGCCCGAAAATGGCGCGGCGCAGCGCCAGCAGCCGCGAGAATTCAAGCTCCAGCCCGATCAGAAACAGGAGCAGCACAACGCCCAGTTCGGATACTGCGACAATAGTTTCGCGTTCGCGCACGAGCGCGAGCCCGAACGGGCCGACCACGACCCCCGCCGCCAGATAGGCGACGATCGGGGAGAGCCGCAGCAGCCGCCCCAACGGCACGCTGATCACCGCAACCGCGAGCAGCAGCAAAGGCAACACCAACCAGCCGGTGCCGTGAGTTTGATCCATCGCCAACTCCTTTAAGTGGTTGGGCCAACCGCGCGCACTCGGCGCTGGGGGGAACCAGGTCCCCCGTTTACCATAGGCAAGCGATTTTGAGCGGCACCCTCGCCCGATGGCGCACAAAGCCGATGCCGGCGGCCCGGGGCAACGTTAAGACGGCGGGCGGCCCGCCCGCTCGCATGCGGCGGAGGGCAGGGGGCGGCGAACGTCCCGCGGTCAGGCGCGGCAAATCGCGGCGGATCCTGTCGTCACCAGCCTCTCGCCTCATCGTCGCCAATTCTCTAACATCCGCCGACTTCCGGCGGGGCTGCAGCGGCCCCGGCAGCTCACGGGCGGTGGATGATTCGGGTGTCGATGGCGCTGAGGTTGACGGTTGCGGTTGTCCTGTGCCTGCCGTCGGCATCCCGTGCGCAGGTGGGGTTCGACCGCCGTGGCGGCGACTACACAAGCTTTCCCGTCCGAACCGGCGATCCCGCCCTCTGTGCGGCCCGATGCGACCGCGACAGCCGCTGCCGTGCCTGGAGCTTCAGCTACCCGGCTGCCGACCGCGCGGCGGTGTGCTGGCTCAAGGGCCAGGTGCCGCCTCGGGTGGAGGACAGCGCCTCGGCGTCCGGCGTCCGCGGCTCCGGCGTCATTGAGCCGCGCCACGGCATGCGGGAGTTTTCCATCGATCGGACCGGCGGCGACTATCGCAATCTCGAAGTGGCCCCCAGTGCGACGGGCGACACCTGCAAGGCGGTCTGCGACGCCGAAAGCCAATGCCGCGCCTGGACCTATGTCAGGCCCGGCTATCTCGGTCCTGAAGCACGGTGCTATTTGAAAGATCGCGTGCGGCCGCCGCACCACAAAGCGTGCTGCATTTCGGGCGTGGTGCGATAGCGTCTCATGACCAGCCATCGCCTGCGCTTCGAGGATGTCATCGCGGCGATCGATGTCGCACATGCCCGCGATCCGAAAGTCGTAGAGATCGACGGCCGTAAAGTGCCGGCGGAACTCTTGTATGCTCAACGCATGAGCGATGCACTCGCCACAATGGCCCCGCATGCCTCGCAGCTGTTGCGGATCGCGGTGCGCGGGCAGCACATCGAGCGCTGGACGTCGCCGCGCGCCGGCTATCCGCCAGGTCGCGCCGGCTATCTCAAATGGCGCAACGACCTCAAGGAATTTCACGCTCGCCGATTAGCTGAGATCATGGCTGCCAACGGCTATGAGCCGCACGACGCCGCTCGCGTCGGCGCGCTGGTGCGCAAGGAGCATCTGCGCCGCGACCCCGAGGCGCAGATGCTTGAAGACGTCGCCTGCATCGTTTTCCTCACGCACTATCTCGCAGATTTCATGGGCAAGACCGAGGATGCGAAACTTGCCAGAATTCTCGCGCAGACCTGGAACAAGATGTCGGCGCAGGGCCGTGCCCACGCGAACGAGCTCGACCTGCCGCCGAGCGCGCTGACGCAGCTCAAGCGCGGCCTTGAGCGTGCCGGAGGGGGGCGGATTTCCTGACAGGTTAGGTCGAGGCGGGCTGCTGGCTCGCACGGGTCGTCGCCGGGCTTGTGTTTTTGCTTGCTCGGGACAAGCCATGCGACGGCGCCAACCGGCGATTCGATGCGATCGAAGAGCTGGTCGCGATCAAATAGCGCGACGTCGTGGTAGCCCGGCATTCGTGCCGGGGGCTCAGAACACGGCGTCAGCGGCCGCTTACGCTTATCGCGAACGAATACCGGCAACTTCGTCTCCGCGACTTTGCGCGAAATCAATCATCGCGCCAACAATATGCCTTAAGGGCGTGGTGACGCTGCCGTTGCGGGCAATCTCGCCTCGACTGTTGCAGATGCACAGGAGCGTTGGAGCGAGACCCGTTTCGTGCTCGTCCCGGCTGGTCTTAAGTCTCGCCTTCGAGAGGTCCGAACTGAGTTGTCCACCGGCCGCCTCCCCTGGATGAAACGGTTTTCCGCCCTGGCTTGTGTGTCATATCATTTCGACGAGGTCGGCTTTCGTTGGTTTCTCACCAGCAAGCATCGCGACGTCGGTGTTGAACCTGTCTGCAACGCGTGGTCTCCCGGCTGAGTCTGGTACCGGCGGTCTTCTGAGCAGCCGCCGGGCGGCTCAAAAGCCCATCCCTTCACGGAGGTTGCTAGGCGGCTTCGCCGAAATAAGCCCGCCTGCGTCCTCAAGCCGCCTTGCCGGCGCGACGCTTGCGGGCGGCTGACTTGACGGCCCGGACGATTTCCGGATAGGCGCCGCAGCGGCAGAGGTTGCCGGACAGGTAGTCGTGGATGCGCTCGTCGTCGGGGTCGGGATGCTCGTCAAGTAATTGTTTGACCATCAGCACAAAGCCCGGCGTACAGAAACCGCATTGGAATGCGCCTTCCTCGATGAAAGCCTCCTGGACCGGATCGAGCAGGTTGTCGCGGTCGAGGTATTCGACCGTCTCTACCACGGCGCCGTCCGCGAAGGCTGCGAGGTACAAGCAGCCTGAAACCGGGCGGCCGTCGACGATCAGGGTACAGCAGCCGCACAAACCCTGGCCGCAGCTTTCGCGTGCGCCATAGAGGCTGAAATTGTCGCGCACGACCTCGAGCAGACTATGATGGGAGGCGATCTGCGCCGAGACTTGTTCGCCATTGAGCGTCAAGCAGATGGTGCGAAGCTCAGTCATCACGCATCCTCGATTGGGCGGTTTTGCTTCGTACGCAGCGCCCGCAGCACCGCTTCCGGGCTGAGCGGCAATTCCGTTAGCCGCACCCCTACGGCATCGTCGATCGCATTGCCGATCGCCGGCGACACACAGAAGGTTGCGACCTCGCCCACACCCTTGCCGCCGAACGGCCCGTTGGACTGGTATGCCTCGACGATCTCGTTCTCGAATGTCACCGGCAGGTCGTGGAAGCCGGGAATCTTGTAGTCGGCGAGCGACGCGTTGGTGACCTGGCCGCCGTCGAAATGCATCTTCTCGAACATGGTAAAGCCGAGCTGCATCGTGGCGGCGCCCGAAATCTGCGACTCGCAGATCTTCGGATTGATCGGCCTGCCGATCTCGCAGACATTGAGCAGCCGCGCGATGCGCACATGGCCGGTCTCGGTGTCGACTTCGACTTCTGCGCCGACGCCCGACACCATCCAGAACGGCGTGACGTTGGGCGTCAGCCCGGTGCCGGGCTGCGGCGGAACGTAGTCCGGTTTGTAGACGCCGGTGCCGACGATATTGCCGGCCTGCATGCCGTACCGTTTCTGGAACAGGTCGGCGACCGAATAGTTGGTGCCATCCGGCAAACCCAGATCGCGGGCGAGCGACGCAATCTTGTCGCGCGCGTCTTCGGCGGCGAGCCTGACTGCATGTCCCATGTGGAACAGCGAACGCGACCCGAGCGTACCCATGTCGTAGGGAGTCACATCGGTATCGCGAGGCACCACGTTTACGGATGGCGCCGCAATGTTGAGGATTTCGCCCACCATTTGTGCCATCGCGGTGTCGGAGCCCTGGCCCATGTCCACGGTGCCGCAATAGAGCGTGGTGCTGCCATCGGCGTTGACGTTCACCATCGCGACCGAGGTGGTGGGCGAGATCACGGCCTTGATGGCGATAGCAAGTCCGCGACCACGCCGGACCGGGCCGGTGCCGTGGTCAAACGGCTTTGTCCAGTTCATTCGCGCCGCAAGGTGCTCCAGCACCTTCTCGACCGGAGCATCCTTCAGCGGCGTGCCGGTGGTGTGCAGACCTCCTTCGCGCATGATGTTGCGGCGGCGGAATTCGAGCGGATCGATCGCCAGCGCCCGCGCCATCATGTCGGTGTGGGACTCATAGGCCCATACCAGCTGCGGCACGCCGAAGCCGCGCAGCGCCCCGGCCGGCGGCTGGTTGGTGTAGAGCGCGTAGGAATCGATCGACACGTTTTCGATGTCGTAGGGACCGGAAGCCGTGAATCCCGACTTCTGCGCCACCCGCGGTCCGATATCCGCATAGGCGCCGCCGTTCCAGAACACCTCGCAGCGCCGCGCGATGATGCGGCCATCCTGATCGACGCCACTTTTGATGCGGAACGTCATCGGGTGACGGGTGATGGTGTAGAACACCTCCTCCATTGACAGCGCGACCTTGACGGGGCGCTTGGCGATCATCGACAGCGCCGTCACCATCGCCTCGAGCTTGATATAGAGCTTCCCGCCATAGCCGCCACCCAGAAACGGCACCTTGACGCGCACGCGGTTCTCGGGCCAGCCGAGCAGCCGCGCGATTTCGATGCGCACGAAGGAGGGGCCTTGCGAAGCCGTGTAGAGCGTGAGCCGATCGCCTTTGTAATCCGCGATCGAGACGAAAGGCTCGAAGGGAAGGTGCAGCACCTTCTGGGTGCGGAATTCGTGCTCAAACACCTGGGCGGCTGCGGCGAATGCCTTTTCGACGTCGCCTTTGCGCAATTGATAATCCAGCGCGATATTGGTGCCCTTGACGCCCTTGAGATGCTTGAGGTCCGCGAAGGTGCCGGCAGGCTTTAGCTCGTCGTGCACCACAATCGTGTTTTGCGCCGCTTCCACCTCGTCGAACACGGCCGGCAACTCTTCGTATTCGGCGACAATCAGTGCGGCCGCAGTCTCCGCGACATGGGGGTCGTCGGCCAGCACGACGGCAATCGGTTCGCCTACATAGTGCACCTTGCCGATCGCGAGGATCGGCTGATCATGGAACGCCGGTCCGTAATAAGGGTGCGGAATGACCTTGATCACGTCCTGCGCTGTGACGACCCGATAGACGCCGCCCACTGCCTTGGCGGCGCCGGTCTCGATCGATTTGATGCGGCCGTGCGCAATCGTCGAGCGGACCACCTTGCCATACAGCATCCCGGGCAGGCGCAGGTTGTGAGTGTATTCGGCCCGGCCGGTGACTTTTTCGCGCGCTTCGAGCCGAGGCAGGCTGTGGCCGACTTGGCCTCCCGGACGCGTTGTCGCGGTGGTTGCGCTTGCCATCAGTGCGGGGCTCCTCTCGCTTCATCACGCTCGCCTGCCTCGAAGGCCTGACGCACTGCGCGGCTCACATAGATGCGCAACAGCTCGCGCTTGTAGGGCGCCGACCCGCGTACGTCGGATATCGTCTCGGCCTCGTCGGCTGCGGCGTCGCCCGCGCGCCTCAATAGGGCGTCATCGAGGGCCGCATCGGACAGCACCGCTTCGGCGCCGTCGAGGCGGATCGCCTTTTCGGTAGCCGCGCTGACCACGACCCGCGGCGCACGGATCGTTTTGCCGTCTGCCTCGAAGGAGACGGCGACGCCGAGCGCCGGCCAGTCATCGGCACAGCCGGTGGTGCATTTGAGGTAGGCGGCGCGGCGCACACCCTGGGAAGGAATGTGAACCTCCGTGATGATCTCGTCGCGCCGGAGCACGGTTTCGTAGTAGCCGGAGAACAGGTCTTCGACCTTGAGGGTGCGTTCGCCGTCGCGACCGACCGCTACGATACCGGCGCCGAGCGCCATCAGAACCGGCGGCAGGTCCATGTGCGGGTCGCCGTGGGCGAGGCAGCCTCCGATGGTCGCCACATTGCGTACGCGCACGTTGGAAAGCCGCCGCATGGTGCGCACGATCACGCCGGCGCAATGGGCAACCTCTTTCGAACGCTCGACGGCGGAAAGCGGCGTCATTGCGCCGATGACGAGGCCGCCATCCGGCATCGCCCCGATGCGCGACAGTCCAGCGATCCTGCGCAGGCTGACCAGGCGAGTCGGCCGGAACACGCCGGCCTTCATCATCAGCATCAGCGCGGTGCCGCCGCCGAGCGGCCGCACGGTGCCGTCGTCCGGATCGAGCAGCCGCAGCGCGTCGCCGACGGTCGCGGGTTCGGCAAGCTCGAACGGGGTCATGAGGCGGCTCCCGAGCCGCTCGACCCCCCACCTGTACCCTCTCCCGGCTGAAACCGCGGATGGGCGGGTTTTGGCCCGTCACCAGATTGATCAAAATCGCCAACAGCCGATTTCGATTGGGGGGAGAGAGCAGGCAGTGGGCCCGCGAAAGCCGCACGCATGTTCTCGGCGAATTTGCGTTCCATCTCCTTGGCCTTTGATCTGAGCACCGGCTGACCCATGCTGCCGAGCTTGCCGGTGATGTTGGCGTCGATTGCGTATTTGACCACCGTCTCGCCGCCGGCCTCGATGAGGTCGGTGGTGGATACCGCAGTGAAGCGGCCGACAATGCCGAGCGGCGTCCCCTCTATCTTCGCCTCGATGCGCTCGGGCGGCGACAGCCGTGTGACCTCCACGCTCACCTTGAAGGTGAAGTTCATGTAGGCGACCTTGGTGTGGAGGACCGCATCGTAATGAGTGGTGTCGATCTCCTTGAGATCGCGCACGCCCTCCACGCAGGATGCAAAGAAGGGCGCGTCCTGCAGTACCTGGAACACGATCTCGCGGGGCGCCGGAAGGGTGATTTCGCCGGTGACGATCATCGTGCCGGCGCCATTTCGAGGAGCTTTTGCAGTTCGGCGACGATGCGTTGCGGACACTCCAGCGGCGTCAGATGCCGGGCGTTCGGAATTACGGTCAGAGTCGAGCCTGCGATGCCTCGCTGCAGGGCTTCTGCCATCGCGAGGGGCGTCGCATAGTCCTCCTCCCCGACGACGATGCGGACCGGCACCGTCAATCGCGCCAGGGCACCGGCGAGATTGCAGGCGCCGAGCATCCGGCAGGCCTGCGCGTAGCACCGGGCCGGATTGGCGAGAAACACCGCCACCGCCGCCTCAAGCACATCTTTGCGGCTGGCCCGGAATGCATCGGTGAACCAGCGCGTTGTCTGGAACTCCAGCATCGCTTCGAGGCCCTTGGCCTCGGCCAGAACGGCGCGCTCTTCCCACTTGTCGGGCGCATTGTACCAGGCCGTGGTGTCGAACAGGCCGAGCGCGGCAGCACGCATCGGGTAAACGGCCGCAAACGCGAGCGCGATGCAGCCGCCCATGGAGGCGCCGGCAACGATCGCCGAGCGCCACCCGAGATGATCCAGCAGATCGGCGAGGTCGTCGGCAAATTGCTCCACCCGGTACGCGCCCTCCGGCTTATCTGATTGGCCGTGGCCGCGACAATCGTAGGTCAGCACGCCAGTTACCTGGCTCACGGCCGGCGCAACGGCATTCCAGAACGTGTGGTCCATGGCCAGCGAATGGATGAGCACGACCGGCGCCGCGTGTTTCGGGCGGCCCTGCACCTCATAGGCGAGTTGCGCGCCGTCGCGAGCCCTGAATCTTGAAACCGCCATGGGAGTGTTTCCGGTGGTGACTGCTTCATACACATGAGCCGCGGCCCCAACAATCCCCTGGATTGCAGGCGCGCGCGTCAATTTTCCTGCGGATCGCGGCTGCCGCGTTAATCCACCTCGCCGAGGCGGTCGCACCACAGCATCCTTGCAATCCAGGCCAGCAACTTGAGCTTTCGGCAATCCGGTGCACGTCGATCCGTCGTGCTGATGCGAAAGGAGATCGCCAGGCTCGCCGTGCCTGCGGCAGCAAAGGTTACTTGTGCAATGATGAGGGAGAACAATGGCCGCTTGTGCCAGTGGGCACGCCTTGCACGACAGACCGTCGACGCACCATCCTCAGCCGACGCCATCGCGATATCGGAAATACTCTCGCTTGCGCGAGTAATGCGCCGGCGGCCGATGCCATCGCCAGCAGCTTTTCTTGAAGCCGCTTGATACGGAAGTTCTCTACCAGATAGCTCTCGACCTGAACGGCATAGATCCCTTCACCCCTGTATTTGGCAAGCCAATACTGGCCCTCGCCGCCGCCGCGGCTTGATGAGGGACTGCGGCGCCAAGGGTTCGGCCTGTGACGCGAGTCGATTTCGGCTGCGCGCGGTCCGAGCTACGATCGTCAAGTACTCAATACGCATATTCCTTAAACACCGGATCAACCGACCCGCCCCACTCGCCATAAAACTTGCGCAACAGTTCCTCCGCCGGCGTTTCGCCGAGGTCGGCCAATTCCTCGAGCGGCTTGAGGTAGCGCGTCTCATCGGCGCCATAGGGATCGAACTTTCTGCGCCCCACCAGTCCGGCGCGCACAAGCGCCAGCGTCTCGCGCGCAATCGTCAGGAGATCGCGGCCGCGGATGGTGGCCCGGAAACCCAATCGCGGCACGTCGTCGCGGAGCTTTTGGCGCTCTTCGGCGGTCCAGCCCTTGACGATATCCCACGCGGCGTCGAGGCAGGCGTCGTCATAGAGCAGGCCGACCCAGAACGCCGTGAGCGATGGCAACCGCGCCCACCGGCCGGCGTCGGCGCCGCGCATCTCAAGGTAGCGCTTGAGCCGGACCTCGGGGAAAATCGTTGACAGGTGGTTTGCCCAGTCCGACACGGTGGCGCGCTCTCCGGGACATTCGGCGAGCTTGCCCGCCAGAAGGTCGCGGAACGAGCGGCCGGCAACATCGATATAGCGGCTGCCCCGTTTGACAAAGTACATCGGTACGTCCAGCGCATAGTCGGTCCAGCGCTCATACCCCATGCCGGGCTCGAACGCCCATGGCAGCATGCCGGAGCGGTCGGGATCAGTGTCGCGCCAGATTTCGGAGCGGAACGACAGGAAGCCGTTCGGCTTGCCTGCGGTGAACGGCGAGTTGGCGAAGAGGGCGGTGGCGACCGGCTGCAGCGCCAGCGATACCCGCAGCTTCTTCACCATGTCGGCCTCCGACGAAAAGTCGAGGTTGGCCTGCACCGTGCAGGTCCGGTACATCATGTCGAGGCCGAGCCCGCCGACCTTGGGCATGTAGGCCGTCATGATCCGGTAGCGGCCCTTGGGCATCGTTGGCACTTCGCTGCGGCTCCAAGTCGGCGTCATGCCGAGGCCGAGGAACCCGATGCCGAGGGGTTCTGCGACCTCACGCAGCTGCGCCAAATGGGCCATCAGCTCCGAGCAGGTCCGGTGGACCGTGGCGACCGGCGCACCTGATAGTTCGAGTTGCCCGCCGGGCTCCAGCGTGATGGCGCCGCCGCCGGTCACATCCGAGAGACCGATGATATGCGGTCCCTCCATGATCGGTTCCCAGCCGAGCAGCGACTGCATCCCCTCAAGCAGCGCGCGGATGCTGCACGTACCGTGATACGGCACCGGCGCATTGTGAGCGAGCGTAAAAGCAAATTTCTCGTGCTCGGTGCCGATGCGAAAGCGCTCGCGCGGCTTCTCGCCGGCCGCAAGCCACGCGACCATTTCGTCACGCGTCTCGATCGGCGTCATGTCGTCTTGGTCACGTGCCATAAATCGTAACGGTCCTGGTAAATTGGGTGGCGCGACCCTTGCACGGGCCTCGCGAAATCGCAATTGTGCGAACTCTGCAGCTCGCGGCCGGCGGGACGCCGGGCGGTGCCGGCGATGTTGCGCCAGACACAACGGGTCGTTTAAGGAATGCGGTGGCAAGGGCCATCAAGGACACTAAACCGCCTTTATTTCAGGCCGCGTTTGCGGACAGCAAAGAAGCAGCAAAGGACGTGGGCGCTGATGCGGACGAAGCTTGGCACGGCAGCGGCGCTGTTGGCGGCGTCACTTGGCGGCTGCTCGACCTCCCTCAATATCATTGGTAACCCGTTTATGTCGCCGGCAAAATATCAATTTCTGCGCTGCCAGGACATCGCCCAACGCCTGGTGGGCATGCAAGCGCGCGAGCGCGAGTTACGAGGCCTGATGGATCGCGCCGACGCCGGCACCGGCGGGACTGCCGTGAACATGTTCGTCTATCAACCAGACTATCGCATGGTGCAGTCCGAATTGCAGCAGCTCCACGAAGCCGCGGTGGAAAAGCAATGCCCTGACGAGAACGGCAAGCCCGACCCCAAGGGGGCTGACCCGAAAGCAGACGCCGGCAAGCCGCATTAGTGGTAATCTAGGAAGGGGCCCGCCCGTGCCAGCCGGCGTCTCCGGCCCGCTGCGCCGCAGCGATCTGCATGCTCCCATTCACGCGGGATGGGCCCGCAACAGCGCAGGCGTCAGTGGGCGCCTCGACGATCTCCGATCGCGGCGGCGGCGAGGCTTGCCATGCCAAGACGGCGCCCGTTTCATCGACTGGCTGATTTTTGCCGCCGGCAACGGAGGCTCGCGGGCTACGAGATCAACCGGCAACGTTGCGTTACCCAGATGGCGGCGCAGCCCGGATCGAGCATAGCGCGATCCTTGGAACATCGGGCGTCGCAAGCTGGATTGCGCCGCGTCCCGCTCACGAACCCTCGATGGGTTGAGACGGCCGGCCTCTTGGCGTAAATTGCGCACACACACGTCCATCGATAAAGCAAAATTCACCCAACGGTTGCCCTGGGAGGTCCTCATGAAGCGCTGCCTCGCATCGGTTTCGGCTATTGTCCTCACGCTGTCGGTCGCTCCCGCGCTCGCGCAGCAAAAGGCCAAGGCCCAGAACGTGTCGGAAATCCCCTACACGTCGGTGCCGAATTTCCTCAAGCTTCCCCCCGGCGAGTATCTCGGCGAATCGGTCGCCGTGGCGACCAACTCGAAGGGACACATCTTCGTCTATCATCGCAGCGCCAATACGCGCCTGTTCGAGTTCGATGAGAACGGCAACTTCCTCAAGGAAATCGGCAAGGGTTACTACGGCTTCGAGTTCGCCCATTCGGTGCGCGTCGATCCGCAGGACAACATCTGGACGGTGGACGAGGGGACCAATATGGTCACCAAGTTTAGTCCGGAGGGCAAAGTGCTGATGGTGATCGGCCGCCGGCCGCCGCCGATCCAAGGCGCGGTCACCTTCCCGGCCGGCCCGAACAAACCGTCTGAAAAATATATTTTCTGCCGCCCGACCGACGTGGGCTTTGACCCGCAGGGTAATATCTTCGTCTCCGACGGATACTGTAATAACCGGGTGGTAAAATACGACAAGGACGGCCGGTTCGTCGCCCAGGTGGGCAGCGAGAAGGCCGGAAAGGAGCCCGGCGAATTCAATCTGCCTCACGGCCTCCAGGTCGACCGCCAGGGCAACGTGTACGTCGCCGACCGCAGCAACGTGCGCTATCAGGTCCTCGACAATAACCTCAAGCCGAAGGCGATCTACGACCAGGTTGGAGTCGGCTGGACGGCATGTGTGTCCCAGGGGCCGCACCAATATCTGTTTGCCTCCAACTCCAATCCCAACGGAAA
>JASHRR010000811.1 GCA_030037185.1 Xanthobacteraceae bacterium
ATGGTGGCGCTGTCGCCCGCTCGCAAGTCAGCGCTGCGGTGCCGATCCCGTCGTCCTCGGTTGGGCGATCCCGAGCCTGTCCAGGAACTGCATCGTGATATCGACGCAGGCACGCGTCGGTTCGTCGTCTGCACATTTGACATCGATCCCATTGTCGCCCTGCTCGATGCGGAAATGAGCGGCCTTGGAGGGCGGCGGTGGCCCCTCGCCTCGTGGAGGGGCCTCCCCTCGCGGACCGCCCGCAGGCGGTTGTGGCGCCTGCCCGGCGATGGTCGGACCGCCTGGCTGTGGCGGAGACGAGGGGACAGCTGCGGGAGACGGCGGTCGCGGACCGCGAGCAGCCGGTCGCGGCGCTTGGGCGAAGGCAGCGGTTGCGAGTAGTGCCATTCCGACGCCGAAACATGCGGATGATTTGTTCAACACTGTCCTCTTGTGACCATGGGGTTGCGGAAGGACGCGGCGACCTATCAACCGCGGCACGCGGCTCGCGTTCCCGGCCCTGAGTAGATGCCCTCTGTTGACAACGTCGCGGATGACGCGGCGGAACGCGAACTACGATCAGTCGGAGATGCGCTGTTAGTTGACCGAGGTGCGGACCTCCCGATTGCACCCATCGCCTCCTTGCGCGCGCGCCGGGGAACGGTTGTAATAGGCGGTGTTGCCGGCAGGACGTGCCGAAAACGGCGCCCCGCCGCAGGCAGGCGCGCCGCCTGTCACCATCTCACCGAGAGATCACGAACGGGAGGTTGGCGTGCATAAACAGCGAGCTTTCCTTTTATTCGCGATATTCGCGGCAGCCGCGACGACGCCCGCCCGGGGGCAGACGGTGCCGGTGGCCGGATCGGCGATGAGCGGGGCGCAAGGCGTTGCGTCCATCCCGGATTTCTCCGGCATGTGGGGCAACCCGTTCCTCACCGGCGGCTTGGAGCCGCCGTCATCGGGCCCCGGCCCGGTAACCAACCGGTCGCGCCGCAATGGCGCGAGCGACATCTACCAGTTTGTCGGTGATTACACCAATCCGATCCTGAACCCCCGGGCTGCGGAAGCCGTGAAGAAGCACGGCGAAATCTCATTGACCGGTGTGACCTATCCGACCCCAGCCAATCAGTGCTGGCCCGAACCCCTGCCGTTCATTTTTCGCAATTTTGGAATGCAGATCCTCCAGCAGCCCCATCAGATCACCATCCTTTATAGCGACAATCATGAAGTTCGCCGCGTGCGCCTGAACCAGCCGCATCCCGCCCGGGTGACGCCGTCCTGGTATGGGGATTCGGTTGGCCGTTACGAAGGTGACACGCTGGTGATAGACACCGTCGGGATCAAGATCGGGCCGTTCGCCATGGTCGACGTTTACGGGACGCCATACACTGAGGCTCTGCACGTGGTGGAACGTTATCGGCTGATCGATCAGGAAGCCGCCAAAGCAGCGCAGGATCGGGGTGGAATAGAGAATCAACGAGCCGGCGGTGGCTGGACAGCGGACCCCAACTACAGCGGCCGGGGGCTTCAGCTTCATTTTACGGTCGAGGACGAAGGCGTTTTCGCGATGCCCTGGTCGGCGACCAAAACGTATCGGCGCCCGTTGGCCACCGAGTGGCAGGAGGTTGTCTGCGCCGAAAACCCGCATGAATACTACGCCGGAAAGGACACCGAGGTCCCGCGTGCGGACAAGCCGGATTTCTGAGTGGCGATAAATAAAACAGGCGCTGGCGCTGACCGGCATTTTCTGCAGGCAGTCATCGGAGATTGATCGTCGTGAAGCCAGATCGCCGGCAATCCCTCCACGGAGCTGCAGGCGTTCTTGTTCCGCTGACCCAACAACTCGCGCCTGCGAAGAGCCAGGAAATCCCGCGTGCTGCGTTGACCGCGAAGTGGTAGAGCGCTGCCAGCACGCGCCCGCAACGAGACCAACGGGAGGATCACCATGAAACTGAAGGCATTCGCTTGGCTCGCAACCACCGCGCTCGCCGCGGCATTCGCCGGCGCGGCGGCGGTCGGCCAGCCGACGACCGGCACCGTCGAATCGCACATGGCGATGGCCAAGGTCGCGGCCGGCGACGACAACCAGCGGCTATACCAGGCGCTGTGCGAGCAGCCCGCGACGGGTCCGAACACCGTCGGCCCGCGCCCTGATCCGGAGCGTTCCACTTGGCACGTCGAGCCGGTGAAGGTGTTCGACAATCTCTACTTCGTCGGCGAAAAGGAATATTCCGCCTGGGCGGTGAATACCTCCGACGGGATCATCCTCATTGACACCATCTGGCACTATTCGGTCGCCGACGAGGTGGAAGGCGGCCTGCGCAAGCTTGGGCTCGATCCGGCGCGGCTCAAATATGCGATCGTGAGCCACGCCCACATCGACCACATCGGCGGCGCCAAATACCTCCAGGAGAAGTTTGGCACCCGCATTATCCTTTCAGAGGTCGACTGGCAGCTGGCCGAGACCAGTACGCGGCTGCCGAGCAAGCCGGAACGCGACATGATCGCCTACGACGGGCAGAAGCTCACGCTCGGCGACACCACCATCACGATGTATCTCACGCCGGGCCACACGCTCGGGACGATCTCGACGCTCGTGCCGGTGCGCGATAACGGCCACATGCATCTTGCCGCCGAATGGGGCGGCACCGGGTTCAATTTCGAGCATTCGCGGGCGCGCTTCGAGACCTATGCAGCGTCGGCGGAGCGCTTCGGCACTATTGTGGCGCAGGCTGGCGCCGACGTGCATATCGCCAATCACACCAACCAGGACAATTCCCCCGCCAAGATGGCCGCGCTCGAACGGCGAAAGGCCGGGGACCCGCACCCGTACGTGGTCGGCACCGATTCGATCCACCGCTACCTGCAGGTCGCCGAAGAATGCGCCCGCGTCGGCGCCGTGCGGGAGAAATAGGCCAAGCGCCCGTACCCGCGGAGCCTTCACGATTGGTACTCCCAGAAGACACCGCGGGGAGCTTCAATTTTGCGACAGCTGCTTAACTGCGATGTCGCCGCCTTCCTTTATGATGCCATCACTGACGTAGTTGATGAC
>JASHRR010000812.1 GCA_030037185.1 Xanthobacteraceae bacterium
CAATCCCGGCAATTGAGCCGCTGCCGAATGGACGGCGATATCTATGGCTATCGCCGAAATCATTAACCAGAGAATCGCGCTACGAGATGTCCAACCTGGCATGATGCACTCCGGGGACGCGTTTTCTAATGCACAATTATTTCGGGCGAGCAAGCGGCACACGAACGCCTCGAGCACACTCTCAGTGCGCCGCCAAAATCACAGTGCTGCGTTTATTGCGGGCACGAGTCGGGTCCGCGCGAACTCAGCGAGCGTCGTAGGCGTGGTCGTGTCAGGCGTGCGCGGCTCAGCCGGATCCATACGGCCGTCGCGGTAGGCCGCGTACATTTCGAGGATGATGTCGATGAGGAAGTCGGGCATCCCCATTCCCTTCATAGCGCCGCTTGCTTGCTCGGGCGTAGCCTCCACGAACTTCGCCGGCTTGCCCAGTTCAGATGAGATGATTGCGGCCGCGTCTTCGGCCGAGAGATCCTGGGGACCATGGACCCCAATACGATGATGTCCGCTCCAGCCGCGATCGAGCAGCCAGCTCGCAGCTTTGGCGGCGATATCGCTCGTTGCTACCACGGGCCACTTTTTCCCTCCCGGTATCGGCAAGAACATCTGGCCTGTCTTCGCAATCATTCCTGCGGACTGTAAGAAGTTCTCCATGAAGATCCCGGGCCGAAGTGAGGCCACAGCGGGAAGCGCGGCCTCAAACGCGTTCTCCATCTCGCGGGCGGGACCCACTGGCCCGGTGCCCGGGCCGCTGTGTGCTCCCGCGCTCGAAAGGACTACTGCCCTGCGAGTGCGAGCTTTCTTTGCGCCCGCCGCGGCTTGCTTCGCGCACTTGACGGCCCAGTCGTAATAATCGGGTCGCGCAGGCGGAGGCGTGAGCCAGAAGATCGACTCGGCATCCTCAAGCGCGTCGGCAAGGAGCGCTGGATTTTCGAAGGAGCCCTCGATGACGCGCGCGCCGCGTCGGTGAAGGTCCTCAACCTTCTTTTTGTCCCGGCTCAGCACTGTGATGCGCTCGCCTGCATCGAGGAGGCGGGCCGCGAGCGCGCGACCGATGTTGGAGTTGGGAGTGTTAATGAAGATGGACATGAGTGGCACTCCTTTTGATTGATTGATGCGTGTTGGGCCCTGTTTCCGACTCCAGGGTGCGCCGAGGATTCGGGGTTAAGGTGGTGTGCCCTAGGAACAAGCGCATCCTCGTGCCTCGTCCTCTCGCCTTCGGGCGGCGGCTGCGTAGGGGTCGGTGAGGACATCGAGCCACTTCGGGTTCGGCGCGGCGGCTTCGGCCTCGTAGTTGTCGTGCCAGTTGAGCCACTCGTGGGGCGCGGTCTGAGGGTAGCCTTCCGGAGAGTTTTCCCAAGTTTCCTGACGACCGAACGCCGTCATATCGAGGAAGCTCCAGGTGTTTCCCATCGCCTCGGCTTCGCGGCCGTTGATGAAGTATGTCCGAAACACCCTTTCTCCATCCCGGATGAATGCGTTGTAGCCGTACCACTGGTCGACTCCGAAGTCGACGTCGAAACTGTCGGTGATGGTGTACCAGGGCATCGACCAGCCCATGCGCATTTTCAGGCGCGCGATGTCCACCTGCGGCGCGCGGGAGGCGTAAGTAAGCGTGGTGTTGCGGGCGTTGAGGTGGGACAAGTGACTCACCTGATCGGCACCGAAAGAGCAGCCGCGGCAGGCGTGGTCGGGCCAGCCGAACACACCGGGCTCAAAGAAGGCGCGATAGAGGACGAGTTGGCGGCGGCCTTCGAAGAGGTCGGTCAGGTTCACCCTTCCGTTGGGTCCGTCGAAGGCGTAGGCCTTCTCAACGAGCATCCAGGGCATGCGGCGACGCTCGGCGGCCATGGCTTGCCGGCCGCGGGTCAATTCCTTCTCTTGGAACAGTAGCTGCTGGCGCGCCGCCTCCCACTCCTGCATCGTGACAACAGGAGGTGTGGTCTTCGGGAGTGGCCCATCATCCTCGCTCGTTGCCGTTGGTGTCGTCATTGTCGTTGTCTCCCTTGTTTGATCCTTGGTCGCAGCCATCTTTGGGGTCGCCATCAACACATGCCAGAACCGCTCAGCAGTGGTTGGTGACCGGGATCGAGCTATCGCCATCCAGAAATCTTCTGATCTTCTGCCCTCTCCTTAATGCACTGCAGCTGATGTTGCCAGAAGTCCGCGAAACTGCTTGCCTTTTCACTTAGGTCAGCGGCTAGGTGATTCGTCGTTTGTTTATCAGCTTTGCTCGTTGGCGGTGTCGTCATCAGTTTTTCTTCCTTCCTAAGGGTTCCACTTTGTGCCGGGTTCCCGATCTCTTTCGCCCGTGTGAACCTCTTAGAGAGCAACTTTCTCAGGGACGAAAGCGGCAGAAAGGCGTTCGAGCTTCTTGGCCGCGCCGTCGCTCCAACTCTCGGCGATGGACTGAGACAGGGGATCGGGAAAAATCTCCTCTTCGCCTTTCTCCACGCCATCGAAGATAGCTGCCGCAACGGATTTCGGTGAAGCCTTGGGATAATCGATGCCCCGGGTCATATCAGTATCAACAGGTCCGGTTATGACGGCATGGACCGTCACGCCCTGGCTGGCCAGGAGTGCTCTGAGCGACTGGGTCATGCTGAGCATAGCGGCCTTCGAAATGGAATATCCGGGCATGATCGGCAAGAGTGCAAGCGCTAGAGTCGAAATGTTGTTGACGGTGGCTCCCTTCGACCGTTTCAACAGCGGCGAGACCCCGCGAGTCACACTGAGCGTCCCGAATAAGTTGACAGCCAGATGCCTTCCGATCACCTCGGGCTGACTCAGATCGTCGGGAATCGAGATGCCGGCATTGTTGATGAGGAGATCGAGAGTATCGATTTCACTCACTGCGTGCTGGATCTGCTCGGTATTCGTAACGTCTAAGGTGAGGGGAATCACGCGGGCGTCAGCGTGTTCGAGTGCGCCGCGAGTGCCTGCATACACCCTTTTCGCGCCCCGTCTGAGTGCTTCCTCGACGAGTGCCCGCCCGATGCCGCGGTTGGCGCCTGTGATTAAAATCGTCTTCTTCGCGATATTCATGATCACCTCACATGGCAGGACTGAATTCCTTCACCTGCAGCTAATACGGCTGTCGGAGACGGGAGGATACGGAGATCTCATCCCATCCGTTGATTTGCGGTCCAAAACCGGCGAAATCCGCTCCGAAGCCCCGGTCGCAGCTCATCTCGCCTGCGTCGATTCCTCAAGGCGTACGTTGACGCTTACATCCTTGTTGTGCTGCCTGGCCCAGCGGCACATGCCATCGAGCGGGCGGATGAACGTCGTTCCCAATTCGGTCAACGAATACTCGACACCCATTACCTTCGAATTGATCTCCCGCCTGCTGATCAAACCCGTCGCTTCGAGATTGCGGAGGGTTTTCGTAAGCATCCGCTGTGATACGCCTTGAAGGCGCTTCCGAAGTTCTGTGTGTCGATGAGGACATTCCTGAAGGCTGAAGAGAATTCTTACCGTCCACCTGCCTACGAAGATTGTCGAAACTGTCGAATTGGGTTCGATCTCCATCCTTCAGAGCCCTCCAAAAAAACTCGAAATCAAATTTCGTTGTGGAGCCTCACCTGCTAACTCATCGCACTATCCCACCTTGCCAGCCGCTCGCACATCGGCACAAGAGGGGAACACTCGTGTGCCCTGTATTATCCCGGCCAGTATTATGGCAAGATCGAAACCTCGCAGATTATGCCGGCTTCGGAATCGGCGCGAAAGTCAGGCTCAGGACGGTGATATCGTCCTGCTGGCCAAATGCGACGGCAGCATCGGCGATTTGCTGAGCGCCACGCGCACTGATCAGGCGGGTGCGCTCGAACCCGAAGAGTTCGCCCAGCTTATTGCGGGCCTCAACAACTCCATCGGAGAGAAAAGTAAGTCTGTCGCCGGGTTTAAGTTCGAGCGAGGTCTCAGTGTAATCGGCAGTCGGATCGATACCGAGCGGAAGACCGGGAGGGATCTCGATTTCGGTACCGTTGCGATAGGGCGGCAATTGGCCGGCATTGGCGATGAGCAAAAGGCCGCCGGGCAGCAGATCGGCGCACAAGCAGGTCGTGAATCCCGAGACTCCGTTGTTGCGCAGCGAGGCGTTCAGTTCCTTGAGCACTTCGGGCGGCCGCAGATCATTGCAGCGGTTGGCCGCGCCGAGCAATAACGCCGAGGTCAGTGCCGCGGCGACGCCCTTGCCGCTCACATCGCCCAGCATCACGCGCTGCACACCTCCTGGCAGTTCGCGGCAAAGATAGAAATCTCCGCCCACTTCACGAGCCGGAAGGTAGGCAGACGTGACCGTAATGTCAGGCACAACGAACATTTTGTCCGGTACCAGCAGATGCTGGACCTGTCGGGCGGCGGTGAGCTCGCCGCGGAGCTCGGCTCGTTCGTCAGCCGCCAGGCGTTGCTCGTAAAAAACGTAACCCAAAAGAGCGATCACCAGGGCAGCGACGGTCAGTGACATCCAATTCTGCACTTGGTTGGACCAGGTCTCGCGATTCAAGACAACCTGTTGGAACTGGAACCAGCCTTCCACGAGTCCCCAGACGGTGCAAAGCCCGGCGACAATACGCATCCGGTTGCCGAGCCGGCTCCACGGCCAGAACGCGACAAACGGAGCGGTGCACGAAAAAGTCCAGATGCACCAGACGGGCTTGAAGCTAGTGACCTGTACAAACATCGAGAGCGGCAAGGACCAGTGCGGAGGCAGGAAGACGGGCAATACAGAGCCGACCAAAACATACACGCACGTCGCGAATACTACCCGATAGACCTCCGGAACCCGTCGGTTGGCGAGAGCAAAGGAGACGCGGACCAGTGCCCACGACTCAAACATCGAAATGCCGAAGAACGCAGCCTCTAGCACTGCGGGATACTTGCCAAAGAGCACGTAGTAAAGCATCATGTTGACCCGGGGCAGTGCCACCAGGCAGCAGTAGATGCCAAGCCAGAATGCGGCACTTTGCGAGCGGTCGAAGAGAAAAAGCCCGAGCAGCAGCAGTCCACAAGCGCCGATGACGAGATAACTCGTGAAGGCGGGCACCTCATCCCTCACCTTGTCACCCCAGGTCGCCGAAACTAGGGTTCGCATGAAAGTCTGGTCGCCAAACATGAGATGCAGCGGCCGGCCCGGTGTCACGCCCGGCGCGACCGTCATTTGCACGACGCGTACCGCGATGACATGCGCGGCGTCCGTATAGGCCGGAACGATTGGAAATAATTTGCCCGGCACATTTCTCGCGTTCAATTCATGGACCGCTTGGCCGTCGATAAAAAGCTCAACTTGCTGGTACCCGTCTGAGGTGGCCAGCAAGACCGGATGTTCGATACTGTTCGTATCAAGGACAACGCGGCAACGCACCCACAGCAGATACGCTTCGCTCGTTATCCGGTAGTTGGCGTACGATTTCCAATCGCTATCGTCCAGATTGACAGCGGACCAGTCCGGGGCGTCGCCCAGCCGGTAGACGCAGTGGTCGAAGGGAACCGCAGTCACTTGCGCATGAGGCATGCCGGGCACGCCAACAAAGAGTCCCATGAATAGAGCGAACAACCGATTTCTCAATAGGGAGCTGCGCAAAACCATTTGCATCCTCCGCGGGGAGGGATTGGACTGATGACCTCTCTTAGCGGGCTGAATTCCCTAACCTGCAGCTTATACGGCTGTTGGAGACGGGAAGATACGAAGATCGTATCCCATCCTCCGGTGTGTGGCCCGGAGCTTGGTAAATCTTGCGCCTGTACCTTTTGGCTAGGCCTGAACGCGGCGACTGGATAGCGGTTCACTGAATCCAGGAAAGTCGGTCATCGACAACGGCTATCCGTTCAAGCGTCCAGCGCAGCTTTGACCTCATAGTGCTGCGATCGCTCGTCAAGCCGTGCAGGACCGCCTCCGTCTCAGAGATCAAGGAGGTAAGTCATGCAACAAGGAAGCATCATTCAATCGAGTCGAAAGGCGAGTCCGGATGTTTGGCAGTTGCGATGGTCAGAAAAGGATCAGAACGGTCACCGTGTATATCGCAAACGGGTCATCGGAACTGTGGACCAATTCATCGATGCGGCTGCCGCACGTCATGCGGCTTTCGGTCTAATAGCAGAGGCCAACTTGCGATCCGGCAAGAATCACATTGGGACAATCACCATCGATCAATTGTCTGAACACTTTGAGCAAAGCGAAATGCGGCTGGGCAAGAGCCTATGGAGCGTTGCAACCCAGAAGACCTACCGCGGTTACATTCGACGGTGGATCAGGCCACGTTGGGGATCTCACTGCCTGGACGAGATTAAGGCGGTAGAAGTGGAAGCTTGGTTGGGTGGGCTGAATCTTGCCCGCGGCTCGAGAGTCAAAATCCGCAACGTCCTTTGTGTGCTGTTCAATCATGCCTGTCGGCATGAGCTATTTGATCGCAACCCAATGCGTTTTGTTCGCCAAAGCGCCAAACGCCGGCGTGTTCCGGACGTGCTGACCGGAGCTGAAATCAAAACGCTGGTTGAGAATCTGCCACTGCGTGAGCGCACTCTGGTTTTGCTGGCTGTATCCACCGGGTTGAGGCAGGGCGAACTCTTCGGTCTCAAGTGGAGGGACGTTGATTTCGAGCATGGGGAGCTAAATGTGATTCGATCGATTGTGTGCGGTATCGAAGGCCGCTGCAAGACAGAATGCTCGCAGAAGCCGGTTCCGATGCACCCGCAGCTCGCCGCGGCGTTGATTGCATGGAGACAACAGTGCAGATTCAAGAACAGTGACGACTGGGTGTTCGCCAGCCGATTGCACAACGGGCGACGGCCGTATTGGGGAGCGGCGATCATGCGCCACTACGTTCAGCCCCTTGCCAATAAACTGGGTATCGAGAAGCGCATTGGGTGGCATACGTTTCGCCATACCTATTGCACGCTGCTCAGAAGCCTCGGAGTGGAATTCAAAGTCATGCAGGAACTGATGAGGCACTCTTCGTTGCGATCTACGCTCGATGTCTATACGCAGGCGGTGGGCCCGGCGAAGCGCGCCGCCCAGGCAGCGGTGCTTTCGCTCTTCTTAGTGCCGCCGGATTTACGTGAAGATTGCGAAATCCGTGGGCTGGCATAGCCGGGCTCAGCACCGGACTTGAGGGTGCAAAAAGGACACAAAAATGTGGCTTTTTGCACCCTCGAAGTTCAGGCGAAACTGCTTGTAAGTTCTTGATTCTGTTTGGCGTCCCCGACGGGATTTGAACCCGTGTTATCGCCGTGAAATTCGCCTGTCTGGTAACCTATTGAAACTAGACGGCACGGATGGCACAGTAAGACACTTTCAGGCACAGTTGGAGCGGGTAATCGGACCATTATCGGACCATGATCGAAAGTGCTCTGGAGCCATTGAACATGGAACCAGTGCTTCAATCCATCCTTGAATCTCTTCCACCAAAATCACCGCGCTCAAAACTCGAACCACACCGCGAACTGATTCGTGAGCTGCGCCGCAAAGGGCGGACATACCGGGAAGTCGCCCAGCTCTTTCATGAACGGCTGGGGCTGTACGTCGCCCCCAGCACGCTTCATTCATTCGTGAAAGTCCGCGCCAAGCATCGCAAGCGCACACAGTTCGAGTTGCCTCCGCTCGAACCGCTGGATGCGCAATCAGCCGGATTCGCCTCCATCGCTGCTCTCAAGACAAAGCCGATTCTTCAGAAGCCGAAATCGGCGCGCTTCGTCTTCCGGGAAAATGAACCACTGACCTTGACGGCCACTGGGGGTGAGCAATGACGGAGTTTTCAAAGCGCGTCGTCTTTACCATGGGCGGCAAAGGTGGCGTCGGCAAAACCGGCGTCGTGGTCGCCTTGGCCGAATGGTTTCAGGCCAACGAGATTCCCGTTACCCTTCTCGATCTCGATACCGAGAACAAGGCGCGTGGATCTCTGAAGCACTTTTTTAATGGAACCGTGACCAAAGTCGATGTTCACACCCCGGCGGGTCTGGATGCCTTTGTCGATCACCTCGACGGCGGCACTCCGATCATC
>JASHRR010000813.1 GCA_030037185.1 Xanthobacteraceae bacterium
TTGTCGAAGGAATTGCAACCCGGCCTCCGTGGCCATCACGTGTCCGCCTACGCCGGACAAGTTTCGCCGTTCAACGAAGCCACGGTCGACCGCATCCTCCCAGATCGTTAAACGGGACAAGAGGTTCGCCATACCTCGATCACCTCAGCGTAGGTCCGAGGTTTTTTTGCGACCCACTCGACAAGGTCGCGCACCAGCGGGTCAAGGGTATCCGTCATGCGGAGCTTCTCCTATGTGGTTTCGCCTTGCCGTTTCGGCTCAAGGGATGGGAAATGAGGGTTCACATAGCCGATATTCACGCTTCGATTTTGTATACTCAATCCCCTATATGTTTATCAGACCTGCCCGTGAATTGGGTTGCCTGCGCTATAGTGGTCGGCTTCCTATTCGGTCTTCTCCATGTACCTCTTGGTTGTGAACGATGAGGTGAATTTTCGCTGGACTGTCATGGTAGCAGTCATTGCGGTCGCGGGCGGCCTAGTGGCGACGCTCTTCGGCATGCTTTGTTATATAGCAGCCATTGCGGCAACGGCAAAGAAGGCCGGTTTACTGTTCCATTTGACCTGACGCTCGGTGAGGACGGCATTCGAACCCAATCTGCGAGAGGCGAAGGGCTTTTGAAGTGGTCTGCGATCGCTTTTGTCAAGCGGAACCGCAACTACATTTTCGTGGGAGTTACACCGTACGTGTTTCTCCTTATTCCTCTGCGCGTCTTCCAGTCTCGCCAGGAATCTGGGCCAGGATGTATGATCCGTGGCGAGCGTCTGCGCCGGGAGCCTGAGCAGGGCCGCTGCGCCGCCCATGCAATTTCTGACATAAGTGCGCCTCGCGGCGGCGCTAGCGTTCGCGGCTTCGAGGGCGCCGATGGCGCGGCAATGACGACACAGCAAGTCCTGGACGTCAGACGTTTAGCAAGGCCAACCCGTCATACCGTAGATGCCGAATGAAACAGGCACGCACGAAATCGGTTCATAGGCGACACAGAAGGGGCGGGAGGTCACATGCGACGGGCGAAGCACAACCGCGCGACGGCAAGTGCGGTTGGCCTCCTTGCTCGACAAGTGGTGAGTGGCGTCAACGCTTGCCATGACCAACCTTCGTCCGCTTGCTCGGGTGCTACTAACGGCGCCCGGGGATGTCGAGAGGGATAGCCCTGAAATAGGGAGGACGATCATGCAGATTGCGACGCTTGCCATCGCCGTAATGCTCGCCGCGTGCGTTGCATTTCCCGCTGCGCAGCCAAGAAAGGCGCTTCGGAGGCTGTAAGCGGCCCACGCAAGCACCGAGATGAAATCGGCGTGCCTCCCGGTCAAGGAATGCAGACAGAGCGGGTACTTCTACATTTCCGGACCCTTTTGTAAGGGAGTTTGGGAGCAATGCATGAAGACCGGACGATGGAAGGGGCCCCTCCTACAAGCCGCCCAACCGAACGCCGTTAAGTCTTGATGCGATATGAGCGGGCAGCGGCCCTCGTGCCGCCGGAGCCGCTGCCGTTGCGATCGGGAGCTGAGCGTGGTCTGTCGCCCGAGCGCGGCAGCCGCGAGCGGAGCGCCTGGCGCACGATTTTTTTGGAAAAACACTTCCGGCTTTTTTGCGGAAATTTCGCAAATGGGCGGATCGCGCGCACACACCCCGGCCCCAGAGACGCTAACACCGTCGACCGTCCCCAGGACCCGTGCGCCAGCACAGCGCGCCCTTTCGCGGTATGGCCACGAGGGCGCATGGCGTCAGCTCGTTATCAGACGAGGCTCGGCGCTGGCGATAGGTGTCGATGGAGAGACTGCAACGGGCCGCATCGCTTCAGCAACCCTGCGATCGGACAGCAGTACTCGCGAGCTGAAAGTCGTTGACGCCGTCGAAGGTCTCCATGCCAGTGTCAACACAACTACGATTGTTGTGCGGAGAGTCGATAGGTGCCTGTCGGACAGGACGCAAGGGTTACCGCGAGCGATGGGTCGGACGGGGCTCAGGCGGCGTCACGAAGTTGAGTAGGGGAGGGGAGGCCTATCAGTCTGAATCCATTGAAAACACGATAATTATCGAGGAGTAACGATCCCTCAGCGCGACACGGCGGACGACATTTGGCTAGCCACAATCCGGCTTAGCGCTGCTGTCCGTAAGCGAACCGCGTCAAGCTCACCCCTGCGTGCTGCGGCGATAATTCGTCGGGCGATAAGTTTGCGAACTGGTTCGGTCTTATCGGCATCGTGAAGCTCCTTGCAGGCAGCCTCAAAGGCTTCACCCATCGCCGCGGTTGCTTCAGGTCCAAATGCGCCTAGTTCTAAGAAGGGATCGAGTGGCATGGCCGCCTCCCCACGCAGATCCACGAGTCGGATACGCGGGAGGCGAACCGTCAAGTGTAATTGCGGTTTTATCCACAACCACGTCACGCCCGCAATTACCGACGCTACGTACCGTCGGTATCTTTTTGCTGATGCCGCTGCTTTAGTTGTTGATCGAGCCGCTGTACCAGCCCGGCAATCCGGTCGGCGAGTTTCTCCTGTAATATGGGAGAATAAAGCGCTTGTAGGCCTGCGCCGATCCCGGCACGTCCCGCCTTCAGATCGGCCGGCGCTGGATCGCGTTTTATGCCGACCAACGCTATGGTGTTTTCCGGGGTCTCAATTGCCATCGCGCACTCCCCAATGCGGCTCCAATGCGGCATGGATTCAAAGGAAACCTCATTGTCAACCCACCCCGACCGCGATCAGTTGCGACGCGGCAGGGCCTGGCGCCGTTATCCCCGGTTCTCCTCCACCGCCGCAGGCACCCCGATTAGTAGGCTCATCGGTACGGAAGGTTCGAAGGGGGATGACGTCAGTTCGAACATCCTATTTTCTCGACACTCCGGCGCGTTCGCTGACGCGCAGGTCAAGCGCCAAGTCACGCCTGGCGATGGTGACGTCGACCGCGATTGCACCCACTGCGTTGCGCCATCGCCTCGATAACTATGGCAGCGGACCCGCGCCGGCGCGGTGCTGACACAGGTGGCCGGTCCGCGCTCAGTCCAACTCACGAGTGTGACCCCCGGGCGCAGGTTCACCCGATGCTCCACAACTCTCTGCCAGTTGGTCCAGACCAGGGAGGTCTTGATTGGCCGCAAGCGGGACGACATTCACAAGATCTGAAATAAGCCAATCATTTCAACATGGCTCGCAGAGACGTGCGCCAACAGGGTTACCGGCACTGCGTGACTCAGCTCCTCACTGTATGATTTCTGTGCCAATTTGTGCATAGTGCACAGCGCGCTTGCGTAAGGGTTCCACCGTGTCCCGACGGCTTGAATCGCACAATTAGCGTCAGGCTCGGCATGGCGGTGATACGATCTGCTCGAAGATCGTCGCGCAGCACTGGCCCTGGCGGTGTGGGGCGCAAGAAGCGCCTTGCGATTGCGGACTGAAAAGAACGGACGGAAAGCATGGCACGACCGCGTTTCAGGTTTCTGATTTCTCTCGTCGTGGTGCCGTTTATCGCTATAGCGGGGGCGTCCCCGGTGCGCAGCGAGGAGGCGAAGGCAGCCGCCCTGTCGGTGACCGGCAAGCCGGGCGAGTGGCGATATTTGAACGGCGATCCGATGAGCACGCGCTATTCGCCGCTCGACCAGATCGACAAAAGTAACTTCAAGGATCTGAAGATCGCCTGGCGCTGGAAGCCGGCAATCGGGCCTGCGCCGCCGTCGCTAGGGGGGACCGCGCAGGGAAACGGCGACCCCACGCTGGCAATTTACAAAAGCGAATCGACCCCCATCATGGCCAACGGCGTTTTGTATACGGCGGCCGGCGGTCAACGGGTGGTGGCCGCCATCGATGCGGCGACCGGCCGGCAGTTGTGGATGTGGATGGGGATGGACGAAGGCGGCCGCGATCGCAAAGCGCCAAGGAGAAATGCCGGGCGCGGCGTCGCATACTGGACGGATGGCAAGGAGGAACGAATTTTCGTCGTCACCACCGGCTTCTATCTGGTGGCGTTGAATGCCGCGACAGGCGTCCCGGTGGCAACGTTCGGCAACAACGGCGCCGTTGATCTCATGGAGGAGTTGCGTGTCGACTTCAACCATGTGACGCGCATCGGCAACAGTTCGCCGCCCATGGTCTTTAACGACACGGTCATTGTCCCGCCCGCCCTTGAAGAGGGCTTCACTCCCGACTCGATGAGGAATACGCCGGGCTACGTGATGGCCTTCGATGCGCGTACCGGCAAGCAGAAGTGGGTATTCCACACGGT
>JASHRR010000814.1 GCA_030037185.1 Xanthobacteraceae bacterium
GCGCATTGGCGCCGCCGCCCTCGGTTGCACCGCCGACACCCAGCCACTATAGTCCCTGCCATTCGGAGCGTAGCGCAGCCCGGTTAGCGCACTAGTCTGGGGGACTAGGGGTCGCGAGTTCAAATCTCGCCGCTCCGACCAACAAAATCAAAGACTTAGACGGATATTTCAGCCGGCGATCTTCCCGAAAATCGAAAACGGGAAGGAATTGGGAAGATAGAACGGGACGCGCTGACGCCGCAGGTCCGGCGACACGAGAATTGGAACGCCCCGTTGCGTCCCGCGTGGCTCGTGACCAATACTCCCGGCCATGTCATTCAAGCCACAATCACCGGATCCTGTCCGACGCGGCAGTGATGGCAGAGCTCTGCCGACGCGCTGGATGATCTACAAGCTTGCCTCCATGCAGACATGGATCGGCGAGATCGACGCCCCTACCGAGGCCAAGGCCGTCAAGAAAGCCGCGATGAAGTTCAGACATCGCGCCGCGAATCTAATGGCGGTACGACGCGGCGCTTCGTGCTAGCTGCTTGCCGTTGCTTCTCCGCAGGTTCTTTTCGTCGACCGCTTGGTGATTACCGACTAATCGCGCTCATCGGGACTTCACGATCACTCCCCTCGGCATGCGCAACTGACGTGGGGCGCTCATGCGCGGCGTCGGTACCGGCCTGGGTCATCGAGGAAATAACCGAGGTACCGGGCGGGCCGTCGCTGTGCGTTACCGGCGGCCGCTGCGGATCGATGAAATCCACCGCATGGCACCGACCGATGCGATCAGATCACGACGCTAGCTGAATCCCGAAGGGGCAACCGGTGAGCTAGGAACGCCTGCGCCTCGATGGGCGTTGGTGTTTGTGGTAAGAGATAAACTTCAGATACAGCGCGGCATCCAAGCCGCCCTCAGTGAGCGCGAGAACCGTGTAGCGTGCCACATTGTTGAGGGGATGAGGAGCCTGTGCGACCTTCTTGAGGAACAGTCTCCCTCGGTGATTGAGGCATGGATAGAACATCTGAAGGAAATGCAGCGTCCCGGCAAAGGGCCGAAGCATAGGCAGGCCTTGAGAGCTGCCCTTATCGAATGGGGGCAGCACTCCTTGCGTGAGGCACACGCCCGAGAGCGCCTCTTCCAAGGGATCACTGGGCTGGAGGAACCCCTCGAACACTAGCAAACATGGACCGAAGGAAAACACAGCGCAAAGGCCATGTGCCAGGAGTGGAGCCGCTGCGCGTCGACAACGAGGGATTGGCCTACAGTCTATGGAGTTGCGTGCAATAGCTTGGTACGGCAAGAAAAAGGCCGACGATAAGCCGGTGCCAGAGTGCCAGTTCCCTGCGGCATTCGGGCCTGTCACCCGCGCCGTCTGACGGCCGCCCTGGCACAGCCCGCAAGCGCTAATTACGTGATATCAATACGTTCTATGAGTTTCTTAAAGTGATTTATCAACCCGCTGACGGCATTCCATCCACAGGCGAAATCGATCGTCGCTGGCAATCTTTGCGCAGCGCTGCGGCGATCATCATACGTAAAGTGGCGATAATCTGTCGTCACTTTGCGTATATGGCCGGTCGGTCTTGCCGTCACGGCCGCATTGTTGTCCGTGTTTGTTGAGCGATTCCCGCAGGGAAACGCACCAAACCTTCAGGCGTTCGCAGCCATTAAAGGTGGGAGGCTGATTGGTTCCACCTGACGACAAGCCATGCTTGGGATCGCTTGAGGTCCTCGGCGCCCATCGCGCCTTCGCCCGCTTGCGACCGCGGGGCGCAGCTTTATCACGCGATATCTGACCGCCTCTCGACGTTAAAGTTGAAACGAGCGGCGGCTCGTAGGCGTGGTCACGACAGCCAAATGCGGATGTACGTCAATATCCCCGCGCTGCGGCCGGGAACCTCCGGGGGCTATGCGCTTGCTTTCGTGTCTGTTGGAGTTGCGATTCTGCTGCGGCACGTGGTCGATCCGTATGTTGTTGGCATCCCATTCGTTACGTTCTGGCCAGCAGTTATCCTCACAGCGCTGATCAGCGGGGTCGGTGCGGGCTTATTTTGCGTCGCGCTCAGCACACTTGCGGCCGATTTCTTCGTGATAGAGCCCCATTCTTTCTACATTGAAAACCGAGCCGATCTCGATAATCTCCTGCTGTTCATCGTGCTGGGGTGTTTCTCAGTGATCATTATCACCCAGTTGCACGATGCAATCGAGCGGGAGCGGGCCGAGTTGCAGGAGAGCGATGACCATCTACGGCTTTGCCTCAAGGCAGCACACATCGGTTCATATCACTTCGATCCAACCCGCCACATCTTCTCATGGGATACGCGCTCTAAGGAGATTTTAGGCACACAAGAGAATGAAAGCACTGCCGAACAATTGATGGCTTTGGTACATCCTGATGATGTGGAAAGGGCATGGGCAGCCTACAACGCCTCGCTCGATCCCTATTTTTTGTACATGGGGATGCCACCAACGTCCTCGCTCGAGCTTCGGATTAGGCGGGCAGACGGCGAGCTCCGGTGGGTTAGATTCTGGGGGCATGGCGATCTCGAGGGTGCCGGACGCGAGCGGCGGGTTGTGAGAGCCCGTGGCACCGTGGAGGACACCACCGAACAGATAGAGTGGATGGAACGGGAACATTTGCTTACGAGGGAGAGCGCTCACCGCACCAAAAACCTAATCAGCGTCGTGGACGTTATCGCTCACCAGACCGCCGCCAAGCATCCCGAAGATTTCGTCGAGCGCTTCTCCGATCGCATGAAGGCGCTATCGGCCAATCAGGACCTACTCGCGCGCAGCGAAGGGGAAGGGGTGGAGATCGGGAGCCTCGTTCACGCCCAGCTCGGGCATTTTGCCGATGCCATCGGTTCTCGCATCTCGGCGGACGGCCCCCGTCTGCGCGTGAATAGCAATGCGGGGCAGGCGATTGGGCTTGCGCTCCACGAACTGGCCACCAATGCCGCCAAATACGGGGCGCTCTCGACGGAGATGGGTCGTGTAGACATCCGTTGGGGGGTCGATGGCGAGACCTTCACGATGAGCTGGGCCGAGCGCGGAGGGCCACCCGTATCGGCACCGCAGCGGCGCGGGTTCGGCAGCACGGTCGTAACCTCGTTGGTGAAGCATACCCTCAATGGTGAGGTCCAGCTTGATTACGCTCCCTCGGGCTTGGCTTGGCGTTTAACCTGCCCCCACCGCGAATGCGTTGAGCCCCTTGGCGAGCGGATCGCTAGTAGGACTCTCGACGTAGTCCCAAGATAAGCCGCGCCCACAAAGCGATACGGCGTAACTCGTCGCCTTTGCTGGTTCTGCCTCAGGTCGGCAAACACGCCAGGATCTTGGGCGGAGGGGCTGACGTCCCTCCTTGCTGCCTGCTAGGCAAGGCTCCCTGACCAGATTTGAGGCCGTCGGCGCTCATGGTTCGGTGCTGCGACCCGCTCGCCATCGCACTGACAACCGCGGCTTCGGCGGCGACCAACCCCGCAGCCTCAAACCCAATTTGGTCCGAAGCACCTTCGATCGCTGCCATGGTGACGCGATCGTAGGGCTCACAGCGGCTGTGGGCCAACAGCGGTCATTCGAATACCGGCTGTCTGCGCCGGTGCGGTAGCCATAGGAGGCAAGCGACCTTGGAGGCGACACATCCTCGCCTTCCGCCGCACCGCTCAGTTTTTTGGAATCTTGCCCGCCGCCAACTTGATCGCGATGTCGAGTGCATCAGACGCAGTCGCCGGGACGTCGGGTTCGACACCAGTGCCCTCCCAGTTCGTCTTCGAGATTGGATTTATTGGGCGCGCAAACGGCACTCCGATCACGAAGTGATCATCTATAGGATGTAGGCCAACAAAGTGAGCACCCGCCCCGGTCGTTTCTCCCACGATCGTCGCACGTTTTAGATTCTTCAAATCGTAACTGAACTCCTCCGCCCCCGAGAAGGTCTTCTTGGACGTCAGGACGTAGACGGGCTTCTCGGGTAGCCTGACACCGGGAACGAAGGGCAGCGTCCAGTATTGAGTGACCCTGTCTTCCTTGCGATTATATAAGTCATTCAGATGCGTCGGCTGGTCGAACAAATATGAGGAGATCAGTGCGACCATTTTGGGGTCACCCCCGCCGTTGTCGCGAAGATCGAAGATGATTGAGTCGACGTAAGCAAGGAAATTCATCGCCGCGGTGGCCGTCGAGCCGCAAATCTCAGGATCTGCGAACATGTTGAACTTTAGATAGCCGATGTTCCCCGGTAGAATCTCGATTCTCTTGAAGCCGCAGTTGATGCGCTGCATATT
>JASHRR010000815.1 GCA_030037185.1 Xanthobacteraceae bacterium
CAAGTTTCCCCGCGACGGCGGAGTACGTCAACAGCTTTCGAAGCGACGCGGAGGTTGAGGTCTGCCGGCAGCCTGTTGGCGGCAATATTCGCTCCGCTCATCATTCTAAGCCTAAGGCATCGTCAAAACTCCTTCGGATCGAGTGCTTCCGTAGGAGTCATCAGCCCTCGGTCAAGCGCGTCGGGGCGGTTGAGGCGAACTCCATCGCCTTCCGGAATCAACCCTTAAGACAATAGCTTAGATCTGGTCAAAACTTTCTACAGAGTTCACGGCATTTCCTCTGAATTGTCTTTTGGTTCCGATGGTCAATTCGCGCGCTGCTCAAATTTGGTACTATTGGTCGGTTCGCTTCCGCATCGCGGGGCTCGATTTGAATTTGCCGTACTTTTGGAGGACGCCGCAGCGAGACGCGGGCCTGTTGATCGATTTACTGGGGTTTGCCTGCCAGAAGGTTTTTGATTTCTCCCCCGGTGAGGGTCTCGAATTCAAGCAATCCCTTGGCGATGATTTCCAGGTCCGCTCGCCGCTCGGTCAGGATATTCAGCGCTTGCTCGTAGCCGTCCTCGACAAGACGCCTGATCTCAGCATCGATCTTCCGCGCTGTGGTCTCCGAGACGCTTTGTTGGCGCACGAGCTGAACGCGGAGAAAGACCTCGTCCGGGCCCTCGCCATAGGCCACAGCGCCGAGTTCGTCCGAGAGGCCCCAACGGGTCACCATCATGCGGGCCAGCCTGGTCGCCTGCTCGATATCGGACGCAGCCCAGGAGGTCACCTTGCTGCGACCAAAGACGAGTACCTCAGCAACGCGCCCGGCCATCATGATAGCGAGGCGCGATGTCATCTGTTCGCGGCTCATCGACAGCTTGTCGCGTTCGGGAAGCTGGAGAACCATACCTATAGCGCGTCCGCGCGGGATGATAGTCGCCTTGTGCACCGGATCGGCGGCCTTGACATTGAGGGCGACGACGGCGTGCCCGCCCTCATGGTAGGCGGTGAGACTCCGTTCCTGTTCAGTCATGACCAGCGACTTACGCTCAGCGCCCATCATCATCTTTTCCTTGGCGTCCTCGAATTCGAGTTGCGTGACCACCCCTTTGTCACGACGGGCCGCCAGTAAGGCCGCCTCATTGACAAGGTTCATGAGATCGGCGCCGGTAAAGCCCGGTGTCCCGCGAGCAATCGTATTCAGGCTGACATCTGGCGCGAGCGGGACTTTGCGCACATGCACCTCGAGAATTTGTTCTCGTCCGGTCACATCCGGATTGGGCACGACGACTTGCCTGTCAAAGCGGCCAGGACGAAGAAGCGCCGTGTCAAGCACATCCGGGCGATTGGTAGCTGCTATGGTGATGATGCCTTCGTTCGCGTAGAATCCATCCATTTCAGCGAGCAGCTGATTCAGCGTCTGCTCGCGCTCATCATTGCCGCTTCCGAGACCCGCACCGCGGTGGCGGGCCACCGCATCGATCTCGTCGATGAATATGATGCAGGGGGCATTCTTCTTGGCCTGCTCAAACATGCCGCGCACGCGGCTCGCGCCAACGCCTGCAATGATCTCAACAAAATCGGAGCCGGAGATGCTGAAGAACGGTACACCAGCCTCGCCTGCCACGGCACGGGCGATCAAAGTCTTGCCGACCCCGGGCGATCCGACCAGGAGAACGCCGCGGGGCATACGGCCACCGAGTTGTCGGAATTTTGCTGGCTCGCGTAAGAATTCGACAATTTCCTCGAGGTCGGATCGGGCTTCATCGACCCCAGCCACATCATCAAACGTGACCCGGCCATCTACCCCGGTCAACAGCTTGGCGCGGCTCTCGCCGAAGCCGAAAAGTTTGTTCCACGGGCCGTGCATAACACGGGCGGCGAATAGCCACGCTCCCATCACCGCGACGAACGTCAGCCCCGAGATCATAAGCGACGCGAACCCGAGAGCATCCTCGCTTTGCGGTTTGGCTGCAATTGTTACGCCCTTGCCGTAAAGGCGCTCTATCAAAATTGAATCATCCGCTGCATAGGTCTGGAAATTGCGACCGTCGCTGAAGGTGCCGCGGATGCGCGAACCTTGAATCAGAACATCCCGCACATGGTCATCATCAACTTCCGTTAGGAGCTCGGAGAATGAAATTTCCTCCGCCGGTCTTTGCTGCCTGAGACTCTCCATCATCCCGTCCAGCGCGATCAGCAGCATCAGAGACGTCAGCAAAACGGCAGCGAGGCGTGGATTCGTATTCATTTGGCCACTCAGCAATTGCCCCCGCCCATGGCGCCCGATTGGACGACACCACATGGTTCGTGCTCGTCCGTGACCTAGCTCTTTCGCGGCTAAAATTACGCCGGGAAATAGCTACGTGAGCCGACACGCTCGCCTATCGAGCCCGCGCGTCGACGCCAACGATCCAATACGCTCGGCGAGTAGAACAGGGTCACCCGCCATCGCAGGGGGCGACAAGGTCTCCCACTGCGCAGTGCAGCAGGAGTCATCAGCCGGGTGGCGGTTGCAGGGGGACTCCTTCCCCGCAGAAAACGTAGGGACTCTTCGCGCTCAAGGCAACTGGGCAGAAGGGCAGTCAGAGTGGTGTCTCGGTAAGCCAGAAAAAATCCGGCCCCATGGTTCGGGATAGGCAAATCGATCGCTCAGCGTTGATGAGCACGTGGCAATAGCCACCGCATAATCTTCTCGTAAGGATCGCGGCGACCGTGGACGAAAGCCTCCTCGTACTGACGCGCAACGATCTTGGCGAATACGGAAATCTCCTCCACGCAACGTCGCTTGTTCCTTGGAAGCTTCGTCCATTCGCGGATGATCTTTCGGCGTATTTCGCGTTGCCTTTTCATTACGTCTGGCATATCTGCGCCTCGGCGAGCTTGGCGGTCCGGTGCACGTTCATCACGATGCCCTTTGGTGTTTTTCCGCTTCTTCCTTCATCGTTCTGACGGTAAGCGCCAAGTTGATGCGATCTTGCTCCGGCACGACATCATCAGCGGTGTCCAGGAGCCACGTCAGAAGCGCATCTGTGTCGGGAAAGAGCTTGCTGGCGCGGAGGATGTCCGAACGCAGACGCTCGCAGGCCTTGTCATAAGCAGCGATCGCGGTGCGCGGATTGGCGGCCGACGAAGCGGCCGTGACTGTGATGGCACGCTGCGCGCGCCGGTAGTTGCTGATGATGCGGCTACGCAGCTGGCATTTCGCTGTGTCAAAAGACGCAGGGGCGCGGGAAGTCATTGCTTATGCCCTCCGCTTGCCGCTACCGATGGCGCACACCGGCAGCTTTCCGCGCCATATCGAGTACGCGGAAAAATCAGCTCTGTCATTGCAGCGGGGGGCGATAAGGGCTCCCGCTGCGTCTACAAGAAGCAGCAGGAGTCATCAGCCACTGGGCGGTTGTCAGGGGGACTCCTTCCCCAAGAAAGACGTAGTATTGGTCGCGTTTAGAACAAGGCTTACGACACGAAAAATATTCCCACAGAAACTGGCTTTGGCGGCCTGCACTCCGAACCGTTGAGTGGACATTCGTGATCAACGCACTGGGCGAGGGTCGTGCCGTGCTAAGGTTCATTTGGATCGTCGCTCAAGCTCAGACGGGATGATGAGGTCCGCCAGCTCATTCTGAAGCTGCCGGCCAACGCAAAATCGGATCATCATCCTCGAACTCCGCAGTAAAAGCGATGATCCGGGGATCAGTAGGCACCCCGCTTGATCGCAAGAGGCGGGCGACGGAGAGACCAGTGATCGATCTCGCTCGCGACAGTGCAACGTATGCTTGGCCCGGGAGAAAAGCGCCGACATCGTTGTCGATCCGAGGTCATCAAGGTCAGCACCTGCGCCTTATGCACGGTGTGGCCCGGACGTGAATTAGGGGGAGCTGTCTATACTTCTGACGACGGCCGCTTCTGTGCGCTACGCTATTCCAACCGTCGCGAATGCGCTTCGGGTTGCGCGTTCGATTTCCTCCTCACAAGGATCATCGAATTGGACTCCTGCCTGGTCGCGGGCAAGGCGCGTGACCGTGCCAAGTGATCCGTTCACCCAATGCTGCGCCGCATCGTTGCGCACGGGCCATAACTCGCGCGCTGACCTTCTCTGGCAGCACCTTGGCGTCGAAGGGCATTAGGCGCTCTGGAACACCATTCGAGCCAAGACGTCGGCTCCGGCAGACGGGACGACCGGTGGCAGGTACAAAAAGTCACCCACGAGTACTACTTGCACACCGGCAAATGGATCGGCACCGTCGCGCGCCGACCGTAGACACCATGGACCTCCGCCAATTGCGCGTAAGTCGAGTTCAAAATGACCGCTAAGACTATGCGGCTGGGCAGCACGGAACCGGAGGGGCAGCCCCGTGTTTTCCGATCAAGAAGATCAATTCGTGGTCTTGCGGTTGCAAAGCGCCACGCCTAGGTTCCGCTTCGGCGGTGGAGTTCGCCATTAATCGCCGTAAGGGCCAATGACTCCTGCGGAAGTGAGCTTCTGAAGGAGCCTTACGATGGCAAACGCAACAGAGGCGCTCCTTAGCCTATTTCAACTAGCCGACATTAGCTTCGCAGTCAAAACATCAAGATATTCCAATTGCTTAATTTGTTTTTATTTGATTTCAGGAAGGCCTGACCTTTCGTCTTTCGAAGCGCAGCATGATGTGCCGCCTACCTTCCTCCGTATCGTCTTTGGTTCCATCTCTCGATTGTGGCAGTCGCAAATACTGACCCGTCGGGGGGAGGGATTGACGACCCAAGCCTGTCCACCAGGCGATTCCCCTCAAGGGGCGGTCGCGTTGATGCACGTGAAAGACGTAGGTGCAACGGCGTGCGCGCCCAATCTGTGGGGTCGCCCACGGCCACCGAAAGAAGAGCTACCGACTATCATCGAGGCGAACCGCCTTAACATCTCATGGCTCGCAAGAGGAGTATCCGCGATGTGTGATTACAGCCTGCACTTTACATCATCTCGACCTGCAAGGATTGGAGACACGTTGATCACGACGGCATTCGCCAATTCGACGACTCGAGGTCTTTCCGCAGTTGGCGAACCGAACGTTGCCGTGTGCCTACTCCCGGGAACTGAGGTCGCGTTCGAGGATGAGGTCGCATACAATCGCGCATTCGGCTTGCCGCCCAAAGGGCAGATTAGCGAACGAGTTGCTCGTTTCCGCCAAATCGACAGGGAGCAACCGGATGTTCACCATGATGCGTTCGAGTTTCCAAGAGGAGAGATTGTTAAGGTCCACCGCTTATGTCCGGGGCAGCGTGTCATTGTTCTTCAATTGCCAACTTCAGTGACCGTCAGACCCGAAGAGAGCGAGCTCGAGCCGAGCGCATTTCTGGTGTAACCGTCGAACCGACTACTGTAGCGACGCCGGGCGGACGACTCACGATCGGGCTTGCTCAGTTACATGCAGCAAGACGCGTGCAAGACTGAGCGGAACCCCTGTGACCATCAGAGATCCAGCCCTAGGCCTGGTACGCGCGAAACGGCCATACCGAGGAGACTGGAATGACGTGAATGGTTCCGTTGTCGCCTCCTGGCCCAGTTCTTCATAAGCAATGCTGATCACGCCCGAACACTCCAGATGCGTTTAGAAGGACTCCTCGGTCTTGGGCCACGCTAGGGCCACCGCTTCTCTACACTGCATCTCCTCGGGTTTGGCACTACATTGCGTGTCATAAGGAGGTTTTGCTAGCGATCGCGTGACCTATATATGAACCATTGCGGAGGAGTCCGCAGCGAAATGCCTTCGGCCAATGACTCCTATCGATGCTTCGAGCGCGATAGGAGCGAATTGTGGCCTCCAACGATGGTTCCGGAAGCCTATCCAATAACGAGTTTTGGCTTGCTGAACTGTCTGGCGGATTGCCTGCAGATTTCGATTATCGTCTCGTGCGGTCCGCCGCGGACGCCAAAACTCTTATTCTCGCTTTGCCAAATTGCGATCGAGGCCGAGCCGCTGTCGGGCTGTATGGCCAGCGTGACGGCATCGGGCCCGGAGCGGCGTACGCCGGCATGATGGCGGCTTGGGATCACGACCACCGCGTCGTTACTGATGCGTTTGGCTCGCGTGACCAGCTTGTCGCAGCATTGAGGGAGGTTGCCCCCCGTTTCGATTGGGCCTCGGCGAGAGAGATCGATGTGTGGCGCGGCGCTGTAGTGAACAGAGATGACGCATTACTGCACACAGTTGACTTATGCTGGAGCCGAAGTCGCAACGTTGCCTGTTGGTTCGGTTTGCGCGACTACGTACCGGTATTACAGCCTTCACTTGCTCCTGTGGTGTTTTGTGCAAAAATCGATCGAACCGTGGTGGTAGCACGGCATGATTCACGCGCCGAGCAGGAAGTGATCGTCGACGTCGCTCGGCTCCTTCGAGGTGGCTACGCCGTCACATTGGACGGGATTGATGGAAGGCCCCTCAATGAACGAGATCGAATCGTTGACCTCTGCCCAGACAGGGAAGTATTTGATCGCCACATGGACAACTGGCGGCGAGCGGGAGCGCGTTATGGCCACTGGAAAAGCCTCCTGGAGTTGCGGCGGCGAAACGCCGCGAACTTCTGAGCCGGCCGTATGCGCAATGCACCGGCCCCAAGGTACTGTGAAGCACAAAAACGCCTAGGATAGACGTCGATCGTGCCCAGGCGGCGAGCCACTGTCGGAACAGTCATGCTCGTTCGATCGCTGTGTCTTCAGCTTTTCTGGAAGTTCCCGGCGAGCCCGGATATCCACGCATCAGGCACACAGCGCACCGATCCAACAAGTCGCCGAGCCTTTTGACTCATTTGATCATTCGTGGCGTCCCTGGTTCGCGCCGTGGAACTCCCTGCTAGACAACTTCGCGAAGATCTTGAGAATCTGCGCGCCGAGTAACGCCGCTCTCATAGGCGGGCAGTACATCATCTACTAACCCGAGCATCTTGACCCGCCCATCCTCGAGCCAAAGCACTTTGTTGCAGAAATCTCGGATAATCGACTGGCTATGTGAGGCGAGGACAAGAATACGGGTGCGTTCCAGCAGGTCTGCGATGCGCTTCTGTGCCTTGTGAATAAAGCTCTCATCGCCGGTCGCGATCATCTCGTCCATAACGACGATATCGGGCTGCACCGCGGTCGAGATGGCAAATGCGAGGCGGACGAACATGCCGGTCGAATACGTTCGCACCGGCATGTCGAGGTACGCGCCGAGTTCCGAAAATTCTCCGATGGAAGGCGCAAGCGCCCTTGCCTCCGCAAACGTCAAACCCAAAAAAACGCAGCGGAAGATGATATTCTGCCATCCGGTGGCTTCCGCGTCCATGCCGAGCCCGATGTCGGTGAAGGAGGAGACCATGCCCTCGACAACGGCCTCGCCGCTGAGCGGCGGATAGACGCCGGAAACCACGCGCAGAAATGTGGTCTTGCCGGCGCCGTTAGACCCGACGAGCCCCAGACGGTCTCCGTCCGCCAGAGCCACCGAGAGGTTCACGAGCGCGCGCACGATGACTCTGTCGTTGTGGGCGACGAGGCTACGCCCAAGCCGAGCGAAGCCCGCGGGGGTCGACCGCGTGTGAGACGAGAAGATGGGGAACGCAATGGTAACGTCGCGGAGAGCGATGCGAGCCACGGCACTCATATCCAATAGATATGTGGCGTTGCCAATAGTCGATAACTGGCAGCGCGACGATAAGCAGCTACGGACACTTTCTGCAGAGGCCTGAGCCTCAGACGTGTCTTAAGGCCCCGACGCAAATTGGTTCGCAACAAAGAACCTAGACTCAGAGATCGAACGCATCGCCTTTGCGAAACACCAAGCGCCGCAACAGTCCTTATAGTAATTGGCTCATTTTCGATCCTTGATCGGCCCATGCGATATGTCACCTCGACCTCACTTCGCCTGAGACGTGTCGTCACCAAGGCCAGCACGTCTCTCAATCTCACGTATGAATGCGGTTTTGGCGTCGGAGTAGCGCACGCGCTCTTCCAGGCGCTGCAAGTCAGCAGATTCGCCCAGTTTGAGCTTGAGCGTGCCGTAAGCATCGCGATCCTCCGGGAGCGTCCTGAGCCAATTGCGAAACACGAGCCGCATGCGTGCCTCGGAGCCGCCGTCTTCTCGTAGATGCACGTGATGCCTGTGCGGCCACGCGGCAGGTTGATGGAAGAAATGAATGGGAGCGAGCGCCTCAGTGTAACCGTGCTCCAGAAGCATGGATCGGCATTGCCGCACGGCACTCTCATCTCGGAGGATGATCTGGATATCGATGACCGGTTTTGCAGGCAGTCCCGGTACCGCGGTGGACCCTATATGTTCGATGCGGGCTGCGAGCATCCCCAGCGCGCGCCTGAGGCGATGTGCTTCGAACTCGAAGTCTTCCGGCCATTTCGGGTCATACTCGACAATTTGTTCACTCATAGTTACCTCGACCGAAAGGGAATCGTCCGCCGTCAGCTGTGTCCGGAGTGCCCATAGCAGCTACTCCAGGTGGCTCACGGAACTATGTCTGCGTCTATTAGTTCACTTGTCGGATCTCTTGCGTTGCATCCCGCCGTTTTTCTTCCCCGCCAAAGATTGCTCTATACAGGTCCTCGCCGTAGCTTGTTTGCAGTGGCCCCGCTTCGATCAATTTGAAGGGCCGACTTCCGTCGGGGCGCCGCTCAGCCCTCAGGAACGTCGCGTTAGGCATCTTCTGGTCGAAAACGGCTTGCGCAAAGTGATATAAGTGCGTGACGAACAGCACCCTCACATCCTTACTCAAAAGCGCTCCGACAATTTGACGGGAGATTTCAGAGCCCTCCCTTTCGTTCGTGGACGCAAACGATTCGTTGAACAGAACTATCGAATTAGGCTTGAGGCGGCCGACAATCTCGCTCATCCGGCTGAGTTCCTCATCCCATTTTCCACTCTCCATTGCGGTGTCTTCTTCACGCTTGTAGTGCGTGAAAAGCCCATTGCAGACTTCCGACGAGAAGGACTCGGCCGGCACGAACATGCCGGCCTGCATCATGAGCTGCGCAAGACCTACGCTGCGCAGAAATGTCGACTTACCGCCCGT
Source organism: Xanthobacteraceae bacterium (assembly GCA_030037185.1). The sequence goes on from JASHRR010000815.1 coordinate 9,019, forward strand.
ATTGGCCCCCGTGATGACGATGATGTCCTTGCCGTCAGCATTGACATTGTTCCCGACGACCTTCCGTGCCATGCTCAAGGCGAGCGATACGTCGTACAGGCCAGCGAAGGACAGCTTTCGTTGGCCGGCTGGTGCCGGCGCGGGAAGGCACGTCGGTTCGCCCAATTGCTCAAGGTGTGCACGCAAATTCAAACAGCCGATGTAAAACGCCAGTTCCGTGCGCAACATTTGGAAGAAGCTGAGAATATGATCTGTTGACTGAGCGAGTGCGTTGGCGACAAGATTAACGCCTCTGTCATTCAACGTGGACAGCGCGCGGGCGCCCGGTTCATCCCGGGGGTGGAGCTGAAAGGTGTACGACAGCGGCTTTTCGGCGAGGAGTCGCGTCATCCAACTTCGCTTGTCTTCATGCGGCTTGCGAAGGACGTAGTTTCTGCCCTTGTTGCCTTTCCCTAGCTCTGCGCTAATCAAGACGCCATGGCGTAATTTGAGTCGATTCAAATGTGACTCGACGCTCGCGAAATAGTCATCGCCCAGCTCCTCCTTCAACATGCCAAAGAGTCTTGAAAAACCGTTTGACTCGAAGTTACCTCCATGTTTATCGGCGATGGTCATTAGTCTTCTCAACAAGGCAACAAACAGCCGAAGCGTCTCCACTGCGCTCTGAAGTGTGCTGGTGGGGTATTGGAGAAAGGAGCTCCAATAGACCTTCCTGGCCCCATTAATCGCTTCAACCGCGAGCCGATACATATCCCTGACGATCTGTGCATTCTTGATACAATCCACGAGGGCAGACTGCCGATACAAAATCGTGCTGAGATCGGTGACGCCCGACAAGAGCGCAACCTTTGCCGCTTCAAGCAGAAAATGATCGTCACCCGCCATTGCATTGAACACAGCATCCAATCCGAGGTCTTGCGTCAGCGCGCCTTCATTCCAGGGCAGAAGCTGTTCCAGCCGCAGCGCTTGTTGCTTTTCGCGCCGATAACGCAGCTCCTTCTCCCGCCGGGACAACAGCTGGCTGGAATCAAAATCCCGCTCTCTGTACATCAGGAACGCTTTCATGACTTGATCCGCTCCGTGATCGCGTCGTACGTCAACCGATATTTCTGAGCGATCGCCATCGCGTAGGCGAGACCATCTGCAGGCCGCCTCACAATCTGGAACGTTCGCAACGTGGGATTGTCGGGAACGACCGTGCTGACCATGGACACGGTCTGGAGTCCGCAGGAAGCCAATTCGTCGACGAACGTGACCCAAACGCAGAGTACGTCGAGCGCCGATATTTGCTCCATCACTTTCTTGCTCAAGAAGGTCTCATGTTGAATTGTCGTCGAGGTAAAAATTTCGTTCATGATGATTATCGAACGTGATGTGGCCCTCTGAATGATGTCGTGAACCCGCAATAAATCATCTTCCAGCTTGCCGTGCAGATTTTCGACTTTCTCTTCTTTCTCGAAATGGGTGAATAAATTGTCGAAAAAGTAAGAGCTTGGCGCTGGTGCCGGGAACGGGCCAACCGATACTTGCGAAATAATGCAACTGTCCAAAGGCGCGAGCGAAGGTCGTCTTACCTCCCTGATTAGGCCAAGTTACGACCAATATTCGTTCCTTGCTCCTGAAGTAGAAATCGTTGCAGATAACAGAGGAATTTTGCTTGACGAGTTTCTGCGCCAACGCGATATCGAATCCGTCATAATCATAGATTTGCTTATTTGTGGCAGAGACATGCGGATAGCAAAATTGCAATCCGGCGCTGGCTAGACCTTGGATGTAGTCGAAGTATGCAAGATAGAACTGGATCTCGCGATCAAATTCCGCCACCGTATCATCGAGATAATTAGCGTTCATGGTGCAGTATTCTTCGAGCGAGCCGAACACCGCGGGGCACAACCTGGCAACGAATTCCAGTATCTTTGCTTTGACGTGGTTCATATCATCGGTCTCGGAAAATCCTACTCTGGTATCCTTGGCGGCTCCCTGATTGAATTTTTCGAACGTTTCATCGACCTCCTTGCTGTAATCTTGCTCGTCCTCAAAGTCGCGCACCGTAAACTTGTCGCCCCTTAATGAGCACGCAATATTTGACCATCGCCAGATCATCCTTGAGCTTATTTGTCTGCGACAATAGTGCGTTGAACACAATAGAACCGGCGTAATCGGTCAGGTAATCTCGAAAACCTAAAAAGCCGCGCGATTTGAGACCCGTATGACAAAGGCCAGCCGCGAATGTATTAATGGCATCGCAATAAACTTGAATGGCATCCAGGAACCAGGCCTCCCTTTGCTCCTTGTAATACAGTTTTTGTTGACGAACGAGATAGTCGCGCATCTTGCGCATTTGTCGGGCGAAAGAACGCACTCGCTCAAGTAGCGCCGTATTTTCGAGGTCCTGCATGACCTCGTGACGATAGTTGATCGCGTCGGCCCGTCGTAGAGGGGCGTAAAAGAAAGGCTTTAGGTGGTATTCCTCCCTACCAGCCGTGATGGCATCGATGATTTGATCGCAATTAAGGTCGTGGAAAAAATGCGGCGCTTCGGCTCCGTCATCGGCAGCGTGGTCGCCCGAGTCAAGGAACAGAATACTGTAGTAGGCGCGCGCAGGGCGCGGGCCATGAGAACCGGGACCCGCTGAACTGGGGGCGCGTCGAACGCGACTGAAGTCGACGACTTTTTGGGTTGTCCGATTGTCCATGCCGGCGGCCACGCAAACGTCTGTTGGCGTCCCTCGCGAGGGATGCAATATCGTCGGTGCGGCGATCGCGGCGGCAGCTCATTACCCGACGGCTCGTCAGATCGGGCATTGCCTTGATCCCGTGGGAGTGAAGGACGAGGCTAATTTCCCACTCCGTGGAACCGGCAGTAAAAACCCGCCTCACGGCGGGCTTTGCAACACTCCCACCGCGATCGTACGCGGTAGGAGTCATCAGCCTTTCGGCGGGTCACGGGCGACTCCATGCCCGCTACGTGATATAAATATCTGACGGGGCGCGTCAAGCCGGAAAGCGAGCGTTCAACTTTTTTGTCGGTGCTCGACGGCAAGACGCGAGCGTGTTGAATGGATCGTATCAACCAATCGCCAGACTGCTCGAAGCCCGCGGATCTTCTTCTTCAATGGCTTGGGAACTTCAATGGCTTGGGAACAATCGATTCTGTTCGCAGTTGGAACCGGTATGAGTCCTCCAGGCGAGGGTTACGACGTCGGCGACCGCTTGGCAGCTCCTTGTAGCCCGGCGAGCGCCTACTGTAGCCTCGAGCCCCTGCGTTGCGCTGCGGAAAGGCACGGTCCTGAACGACCGGGGGCACGACGTGCACGCTTGACCCGGACAGGAGGACTGCCTAGTTTCGGGTAAGGCGATGGAGTTCGCCTCAAACGCCAGGGAGTAAGTCCTCCCGGGCTAATGACTCCTGAAGAGGTCCCTCCTCTACAGGAGTCGATTGTGTTCACCCCAACGTCGCCGTCGGACCAGCCTGAAACTCCTCGCGGCAGAGAGTCTCAGCATTGCGCCATAACAGATGGCAAGATTGCCTTTTTGTGGTGGTTCATTCACGGGAACATTGTGACGCCGGAGAGCTGGAATGCGCTGCTCCAGGCGTATGTTCTCTGCGAGCGCCATGCGTGGGCGCGTCTCAGCGTCGAAATGTCGTTCAGCGAACGGCACTTCCTAGGGCCTGTCACTCACAATCAGGCATTGGTCGAAAAGTCTTTTCAGGCGATTGAAACGCGCCACGGCATCGGCCTGCGCTCACCCGAGCGGCCGCTGCAGGGAAAACGTCCGTGTTTTCTCTGCGTGTTGAATATCAGACATGCAGGAGCGGGGGCAGCTCCGCCAACGCCACTAGCTCTCGGCCGGGACAGTAGCTGCCTAGGTTCCTTCGCGATCGACCGGTCAGCGCTGTGGCCTCCGAAGGTTTGCGCGGTCTGCCGGGGCGCGGTGAGCCGCCCGAGTCGCCGGCGACCGCCCCTTCTCCCTGATTTGAAATCCCGCCAGCTGGCCGACCTTTTTTGGCAACAAGCCACCCTGGAGAAGCTGCCTGTGCGATTCGCGGGGTACGACGAGTCCTTTGTAGCGGCAGCCAACGCGTCGACTGATCACGACCCCGCGGCACTTGTGTCTGGGACTGGTTGGTTCAGCGCCTGGCATCCGTTGGTTGCTTTGCCTAGCAACTCGGCTTGACCGGAGAGGTACGCATGGATTTGCGGGACTACGAGCAGACCAAGTTCGCTATCGCTGAGATATTGCGAGGCCTCTCCCGCGTGATTCCTGACCATCACGCCGAGTGGCGCGAATACTTGCGAGATCTCTTCAGACGGCTTGCGGAGGATCGCTTTAATTTGGTG
>JASHRR010000816.1 GCA_030037185.1 Xanthobacteraceae bacterium
CTGCCCATGGGAGAGGCTGCCGGCGAGCCGCGAGCGTAGCGCGCCGAGCCGGATCGTTTCGAACAGGCGATCGATACGGGTCTCTTCATCGACGCTGGCGCGCCACATCAAGGCCGTGCGCGCGTGGCGGTCGGCTTTGAGCGCCAGACGCAGATTATCTTCCACCGTATGACTCTCGAACACGGTGGGTTTCTGGAACTTGCGGCCGATGCCGAGCTGCGCGATATCGCTTTCATCGAGTTCAGTCAGCCGATGGACGCCATCGAACAGCACGTCGCCCTTCTGGGGCCGTGTCTTGCCGGTCACGACGTCCATCATGGTGGTTTTGCCGGCGCCGTTCGGTCCGATGACGGCGCGCATTTCGCCGGCATCCATCGCGAACGACAACTCGTTGAGCGCCAAAAAGCCGTCGAATGAGACGCAGACGCCGTCGAGATAAAGCAGAGCAGAAGTCTCTCGCCCCTCCATCGATTCACTCCGCCGGCGCCGGCGCGCCGACCGGCCCGGGATCGGGATCGGGGTTTTCGGGCTTGCCGCGGCTTGCCCAAAGATGCTGGACCGAGCCGACGATGCCGCGCGGCAGCAGCAGGGTCACGCCGACGAACAGGCCGCCGAGCACAAACAGCCAAAACGGCGCGAGCACACCCGAGGTGAAATAGGTCTTGCCGTAGTTGACCAAGACGGCGCCCAGGATCGCGCCCGTCAGCGTGCCGCGGCCGCCAACCGCGACCCAGATCACCTCCTCGATGGAATTGGCGGGCGCGAATTCGCTCGGATTGATGATGCCGACCTGGAGCACATAAAGCGCACCGGCGACACCCGCCATGCAGGCCGACAGCGTGAACACAAGGAGCTTATAGGACTCGACCCGGTAGCCAAGAAACCGCACGCGCGATTCGGCATCGCGAATCGCGACCAGCACCTTGCCGAATTTGGAGGTGACGATCGCGCGGCACATCGCGAGCGCTGCCGCCAGCACGACGCAGCTGACAGCAAACAGCGCGTCGCGCGTGCCGGCCGCCTGAACGTTGAAGCCAAGCACGTCCTTGAAGTCGGTGAGGCCGTTATTGCCTCCGAAGCCGAAATTGTTCCGAAAGAAGCCGAGCATCAGCGCGAAGGTGAGCGCCTGGGTGATGATCGACAGGTAGACGCCGGTTACCCGGCTGCGGAACGCGAACCAGCCGAACACGAAGGCAAGCAGGCCCGGCACCAGCAGCACCATCACGGCCGCGTAGGCGAACGAGTTGAAGCCCCACCAGTAGAACGGCAAATGGTCCCAGTTCAGAAACACCATGAAATCGGGCAGAACCGGGTTCGCATAGACGCCGCGGGTGCCGATCTGGCGCATCAGGTACATGCCCATGGCGTAGCCGCCAAGAGCGAAGAAGGCGCCGTGGCCGAGCGAAAGGATCCCGCAATAGCCCCAGATCAGGTCAATCGAAAGCGCAAGCAAGGCATAGCAGGCGTACTTTCCCCACAGCGCGACCAGGTAGGTCGGCACGTGAAATGGCGACTCGGGCGGCAGCGCCAGATTGAGAATGGGCACCGCCACCGCCAGCCCGAGGATGACGAGGATGACGGCTGCAATCCCCCTCTGTGCCCTCCCGCGCTTGCGCAGGTGGGTCGGGAGGGGGTCGCGGGCGAGGAGGGAGCTCATGCTTCGATGGCCCGACCCTTGAGCGCGAACAGTCCGCGCGGGCGCTTCTGAATGAACAGGATGATCAGCACCAGGATCGCAATCTTGCCGAGCACGGCGCCGGCCACCGGCTCAAGGAACTTGTTGGCGATGCCGAGCGTCATCGCGCCCACGAGGGTGCCCCACAGGTTGCCGACGCCGCCAAAGACCACCACCATGAAGCTGTCGATGATGTAGCCCTGGCCGAGATTGGGGCTCACATTGTCGATCTGCGACAACGCCACGCCCGCAATGCCCGCGATGCCGGAGCCGAGTCCGAAGGTGAGTGCGTCGATGCGGCCGGTACGAATGCCCATTGCGGCCGCCATCGCGCGATTTTGTGTGACGGCGCGCATTTCCAGGCCCAGCCGCGTGAAGCGCAACACGCCAAGGAGCGTGACGAAGACCGCGAGCGCAAAGCAGATGATCCACAGGCGGTTGTAAGTGACGTTGAGGTGGCCAACCTCGAAAGCGCCGCTCATCCAGGTCGGATTTGAAACCTCGCGATTGGTCGGTCCGAAGGCCGTGCGTACGGCCTGCTGGAGAATGAGAGACAGGCCCCAGGTGGCCAGCAGCGTTTCGAGCGGCCGGCCATAGAGGAAGCGGATGATGCCGCGCTCGATCATGATGCCGAGCAGTCCCGCAATCACGAAGGCCGCCGGCACTGCGATCACCAACGAATATTCGAGCAATCCCGGATAGGCCGCATAGGTCGTGCGTGCCAGTTCCTGGATCACGAAAGTGACGTAGGCGCCGATCATGACCATCTCGCCATGGGCCATGTTAATGACGCCCATGACGCCGAACGTGATCGCGAGCCCGATCGCGGCGAGCAGGAGCACCGAGCCGAGCGAGAGCCCATACCAGGCGTTTTGCGCGAGCTCCCAAAGCGCAAGCTCGTTTCCGATGGCGGCGATCGCGCGCTTTGCGGCCGCCGCGACGGCATCCGGCGTGTCGGCCGGCAATGCCTCCAGCAGGGCGACCGAATCCTGGTCGCCTCTGGCGCGGATCACCGCGACGGCCGCGAGCTTGTCGGCCTCGCCGGCGTCGTCGGAGTTGAGAATGACGGCGGCGCGCGCTTGCACGAGGGCGGTCTTGATGTAAGGATCGGATTCCTTCTCTATCGCGGTCTCGATTGCAGGCAGCACATTGGCTTCATGCGATTTGAACACCGCTTGGGCGGCGTCGTAGCGTTTCGTCCGATCAGGCGACATCAGCGTGAGGCCGCCAAGCGCAGCATCGATTGCGCGCCGCAGCCGATTGTTGATTGACACGGTGTCAATATCCGCCGGCCCGTCGCCGGCCACCGGCATTCCGGTTGCGGCGTCAAATAGCCCGCCGGACGCATCCTTATAGAATACTTTTTTCTGCGCAGCGCTGAAAAACAGGCGGTCGGCCTGCAAAGCGTCGAGGATCAAGGCCGCGCGGGCATCGCCGCTGTCGGCGACCGCGGCGATGCCGTCCGCGATCTCGTCGTAGTCGCCGGTGGTGAAATGGGCGAGCGCCTCTTCGAGGCCTGCAGCGCGTAGTGGCGCAGCCGCGAACGCCAACGCGATGGCGAGCGCAACCACGATCCAGCGACCCGGATGCCAGCCGCCCTTATGGAATCGCATCGTGAAAACGTCCCCGAAAACCGCGCGTGTCGCCTCAACAGCCGAGATCATACCATAAGCAAAGGCGGTGCCATGGCGGCTGCAGGGTTGGGGCGGCAGATCAGGTCGAGACAACGCGCGTCGTTTTGCCCGCAACTGCCCGCGCGGAAGTCCTCCCCTGAGACCAGTCGATCGAAGGTTGTTAGCGGCGAATACTTATATGTGCAATTCTCGTCACATCCTCAAAAATTCCTATATGATCAATATTTGTTCCCATCTAATTTGCGCATCGCCAGGATCTTAATCATGACGATAAAATCGTCGTAAAAAGCGATGTTTAGACGGCTCTACACTGCCTGAAAAGTAAACAAAGAGCTGCTCCCAGCAATCGTCAAGCTTTCCAGTCGAATGATCAGCTGATTGACAGTAAAAACTGCGCTGATACGAGGCGAAAGAGCGGCCGATTGGAAACCTTTGCCGGCGCCGGCAGCTGGCGTCGCGCAGCCGATCTGCCGCTCAAAGCGCCGGCGGCGTGTTCGATCAACGCGAAACCGGCGGCATTTTCGACCTGACCTTTGCCTCGCGTGTCGTCCTCGGCCAAAACGGCGGCACCGTCGATGTGGAACTCGGCATCGTGCCGAAGTACTACGGAATTCCGATCACCCTGACGGCTCCCGCATTTGTGACGCATTGAACAACGCTGTCGCGCTCGCGACCGGGCCGACGGGAAAAACCCCGCTCGACGTCTCGATCGGCAATTGGTCAAACGGATTGCGGAATATTATCATATTATCAACGACGCCCTGGCCGCTCAGGACATTACATCTGGTGCCGGTGGCATCGCGAGGGCCCCGGCACATCCCGGCGCAATGCAGTCGCGCAACGCGAGCAAACCCGCGTTCGCGCGGGCATGCGATGGCACTCAACAACCGTTGTTTTGACGTCACAGGCCGCGAACAATTTGATCCTGTTCGCAAAGCACCAAGGCCGGCCTGCAGGTGCTTCGCAGGCCGGGCGCCACGGCCGAGCTACAAGCAGCTCGCGTTGCCGACGTCAGGGGCAACCGCGCAAGGGAGGCTTAGGGGAGCACAGGCCGATCGTGCCTACCGGCTCCTTACGAGGATCCTCCGCACTTCTTTGTCACCTTGTTGTAGTTGCCGCATTTGAGCGTCACCCAGTCGGCCTCGAGGTCCTTCGAGTCGGGCAGGTAGTTCGACCA
>JASHRR010000817.1 GCA_030037185.1 Xanthobacteraceae bacterium
CCGCGATGCAGAGGAATCGGGACATGCTTTTTATAAGTTCAAGGCCTGCCGTTCCGACTACGTTGGCAGCACCCCGCAAGTACCCCAGATAAGCTGACGACTTTGCTGCATCGCCAACTCGGAAGTCTCGGGCCACTTGCGGACCAATACGGATGTCCAAACCGCCCCGCCGTTCCCGCCCATGCTGGACAGCGATAGGCTCGCCTACTATCGTTTCGGGGTTAGCAACCACCCATGCCGCTGACGGTGGTGAGAAATGATTGAGGAGTTGAAGATCGTTGTGCGGACGCTACCGGGATTCGGTACGATCTATGTGCCCGGGGATGGAGGACGCTATCCGGGCATATTGCTCTTGCACGGGTCTGACGGTGGCTTCTCGGGTTGGTCGCATCGTGACTCCGTTCTACTGGCAGCACACGGCTTTGTCGCTTATCCGCACGCCTATTCCATTGGAGGAAACTTTTGGAATGCCGGGTCGATCAAGGATATCGCGCTCGAAAAAACTGTCGATGCTCTCGGGGCTCTAAGGTCGCTCGACTCGTGCAGCGGGGAGGTTGGTCTCTACGGCAGGTCGCGTGGCGCCGAGCATGCTCTCCTGCTTACCAGCCTGATGGTGCGTGATGGTGTCGAGCCACTGCCAAGCGCTGTGGCCGTACATGCGCCGTCTGATGTAATCTGTGGTGCGTTCGACGCGCACTATTGGCGGGATAATGACGATCCCGGCCGGCGGGCGTGGGACCCCGCCGAGCGGGCGTGGACTTGGCGCGGTAGCTCCGATGCTCTTAGGCCCACGACGCCCATCGAGATCGAACGATACGAAGGGCCGATTTTCATCAGCCATGGCACTGCAGACAAGATGTGGAGCGTCGAGATGACTCGCCGCCTTGAGGCACGCCTTCTTGGGCATAACCGGCGCCCGGAGGTCCATTACTACGATGGACAACCGCATACTCCAACCGCGGATGCTATGAACCTCCATCTCAGACGGCTCATCGCTTTTTTTGATCGACACCTGAGGTCTAAGCCCATCGATCCAGAAGTGTCACTAACGGCGTGAATTTGATCAAAAACCACCGGTTTGAAATTATCGAAGCCGCGGTTGAACTTCTCGGCGCGATGCCGCCTGCCCGCCGTCTTCCCCCCCGACCGACCGACCGATGCTGCCCATCCCCTGCGCTCACCAGATGGCAACCGGCCCGGAAGGTGTGATAACGGCGATGTAGCGGGCGATTTGGGAGAGTACAGCGATGCGCCCGCAACAAGTTGCGCCGTTCCTGCTTGGCATCGGCGGAGGGATTGTGATTTCCTGGATAGCCGAAGCGGTTTTGTCGGCAGGGGCGTAGTATCCACCTATCTTGAACCTGTCGCCCTGCTCGCCAGCGCGTTTATTCGACGTCGTCACCCTCCCTCGACTTCGTAGGTGCGTTGTTTTGCCAGGTTGCTCGGAGCGCCTGGGCCCTTCGAGCCCAATGGTTGGCGGTCGTCATCATCGCAAGGAGGAAAGCGTCACCACGGGTAACGACGGCATTGTCCCTTCGCTCATGGCGACACCTGTGACGCCTCGCCGAGCGCCCTGTAAACGCTCGACCGGCCGACGCCGAGAGCCTTTGCAATGGCGCTGGCTCATCCCCTGCGCCCTCAGCTCGCGCACCCTGGCGACGTCTATCGACGCTGGCGGCCCTTGTAGACGCCGGTAACCTTCGCCCTGGCGATCCCCTCCAGCTGACGCTCCTTGCGCAGGTTCGTCTCGAAGGCGATCTGCAGGACATCGTGCGGGCGCTCCGGGCGAAAGGCGCGACGCTGAAGGCCACTGAGCAGCCGATCGACACCTCGACCGCGACCGGCAAGTGCTTCCTTGACAGGCTTGGCGTGTTCGCCCAAGGCGACACCCTTATAGCGACGCGCATCGACCGTCTGGCCAGCAGCATCACCCAAATGAAACGTTTGGGCCGCTCTCCCGCGAGCATGGCCCGGACCGTGCCGCGAAAATGCCGGCCGCTATGCCGACTCCCAGTGAACGCACCGGGGCGGTTGCCCAGTTTGAAAGAACTCGACGGCCGCACGCATGGACAACGCGCGGGGGAGTGTCTGCTCCGCAGGGAACTCCAGATCGATCCCGCAGATGCACTCGAACACCTCTTCGGATCGCGGATCACCTTCGTATTCCAGGTCTCGAGCGTACATGCCCGCGTCGGCAGGACTCTCTCACCGTGTATACCAATGCCCGGCGCGGATGGCTGATGTATCTGCGCTGTCAATGTAGGCCTCAGGCGGGTGTATCGACCCGTGATACGTTCACCATTCCCAAGAAGGGCGCAGGCGGCGGGTGTATCGACCCGACCGTAGAGTTGCGCGCGAAAGCAGCCGAGCCCCAGCGCCACCACCTAGTACTAGGATTCTCTACTGTTCATTCTGCGGCAAGAGCCAGCATGAGGTCCGCAAGCTGATTGCTGGGCCGACCGTGTTCATTTGCGACGAGTGCGTGGCGTTGTGCACCGGCATTGTCGAGGCCGAGCGTTAATCGCCTCCCCCTGCGGCTTTGGTTTTCCTCTCCTCACGGCCCAGGCGATTGTTCCTCCTCGTAGCGGGTTATGCAGAGGTGCGAGAATTTCTGCTGTGCCAGTTCGTCGACCAGTCGCTCGAAGGTCGCCAGATCGTCGGCATCGACACAATGCCTCTGGTGATTGAATCTCGAGCAGCCACCCCGGATAACCACCGAACTTGAGCCAGGCTTCGCGCGGCAGCCTCTCGTTCAGCGAGAAGTCCGCCGAAAGCTCGGTCGCGTCATTGCCGGGGACGCTGACATAGCTGCCCAAGTGAGCCGGTCCTGCGTAGATGAATCTCTCGTCGGACGGGGTCCGCACGAAGACGTGGTGCTGCCGCAGCTTCTTGATCGGCTTCTGGCCGCGGTCGTAGACTTCCCGCACCTTCTCGGGAAGCCAGGGCAACGCATCCGACGGCTCATAGGCGCCGTGGCCGCCAGACGAGACAGGAGGGGCTAAAAACATGGGGTTCTCCCGTCGTCTCCCCCAGCGTGATGAGGCAAAGAACCGCCTCGGGGAGTATGACGAACTGGCCATCGCAAGACCGGTCGGAAGCTGCGTCGCCCCCGAACGCGGCGACCGCTTCCTCAGCCGTATACGACTGGTGGAGCGCCGGTTTCATAAGATGTCCCTCTGGCATCTGACCTGACCGGCCGCGTACACATCATTCTGGATCGTTGGCCGGCGGACGCCTGAAGTGGTCGGCGCGACTGATGTAGCCGATGGCATCATCGCGCGTCATCCCTTGCCCTTGCAAAAAATGGGCAGCGGGGCTCTCGCGCTCGGCAAAGATCGCCACGAGCACGTTCGCGCTCGTCGCCTCCTCGCGGCCCGAAGACTCCACATGTATCACGGTGCGCTGGATCACGCGCTGAAAGGCAGCGGTCGGTCTCGACTCGCCGTCGCCGATTGCCAGTCTTTTCAGGTCGTTGTCGATGTAGCTCACGAGGCGCGCATTCAGCGCGCCAAGATCGACCTCGCAGGCCCTCATCACTACCGAAGCGTCCGCGTCGTCGATCAGGGCTAGGAGGAGATGCTCCAGCGTCGAGTACTCGTGCTTTCGCTCGTTGGCGTAGGCGACAGCGTCGACTCAAGCTTGGCGGAAAACCTGGCGGTCTCCCCGCCAACCGCGGAAGGTGCTGAAAACCCTGCCCCACCCAAGCTTTCCACAGTTGGGGGCGGCGGCGGTCAGGCGCTCTCGCGCGGGGCTGGCGCTTGAGCGCGGATCGTGGCTGAGAGAGTATTCCGATCGGCCGCGCCGAACGCCTGGGCGATCAGTTCGAGGCTCTCGCTGACCGCGCTGCGTCTGGCGCCGGGATGATGACCATCATGGTGCCGGACCTCCTGGCATCAACGCCCGAAATGGAGGGGTTGTGCATATGCATCGCCCAAGACCTTAACCAAGTCTGCACTTTGATGAAACTTATGACCGCCGGTTATGACCTCGGGCAAAGGCGTCGAGTATGTCGATAGAAGACCTTGCCGGTCGTTGTCGAGGTGTCGATCGGCTGCTCGGTGACCTTGGCAGGGCAACGCGCCTGTTCCGCACCAATCAATCAACTGCCGGACCGAGAGAAAAGCTTCTGTATGGCCGCGAGCCTGGCTCTGGCGCCCGAATCGCCTTGCTCAGCCCTGGCCTGGATCGCCATCAACGCGCTGATGCGCTGCTCGTCGGTTATGACCGACTCAGGCTGGGCAGCTTCGAGTTCGGCACGGCGTTGCCGGACCAGATCCAAGAGTGTGGCCATGGGTATCACCGTGGGTGTGGCGAAGACGCCAACGACGTCAATGGCCTAGATGGGGTAACGGGCCGGATCCGGCCATCTTGGTAAACTGATAGTAGGGGGTCGTCCCTCAGAATGATGGTGTCAAGTCACCGGAGTCTGGCGTTGCCAGCTCCAAGCATCATCGAGGAACGACCATGAACTACTATGTAGGA
>JASHRR010000818.1 GCA_030037185.1 Xanthobacteraceae bacterium
CGATGCCGGCCTCGCCGAAGGTGCGGATTAATTCCGACTTGGCGAACAGCAAAGAAAGAAACGACAGGCCTGCGGTCGCGTGGGTCAGCACGCAGGCCGGCCCGGCGACCAGGATGGCGTCGCGGAAAGCCTCATACTTGGTGTGTCCAGCGATCAACCGGTCGCGCACCAGAAAGGTGAGCTGCATGCTGTCGGAAAAGCTGATCACCATGATCAGCGGCGTCATGACGTTGAGAAAGATATTGAGGCGGAAGTCGAGCCAGCCGAGCGCACCGAGTGCCAGCAGGATGGCGGTCAGCGGCGGACCGGCCGCGATCACCATGAACGACACCCGGCGGAAGAACGCGATCGCGATCAGGCAACCGGCGACGAACCCGAGCGCGTTATAGACCACGCGGTCCCGCTCCATCGCGTTGCGGATGTCGAGCTGCATCACCGGCACGCCGGACAGTTCGCCCTTGAGGCCGGTGCCTGCGATGTGCTCCGTGACGGTTTGGCGGATTTCAGTGACCAGGTTGGACAGGCCGTTGCCGGTGGCGGCGCCGGGATCGAGGGCAAGCACGATCAACGCCAGCTCGCCGTCTTCGGAGACAAGCTTGCCGCGGATGATTTCGTTCGACAGCACTTTCTGGACAAGCGCATCATAGGCCTTGCCTTCGGGCAGCGGATCGGGAAACAGCGGCTCCGGCAAGTGGCCGTCCTCGGGCGGTTGACGTGCCGAGAACAGCGAGACAACGCCCCTGGTGCCTTCGATGAGCTGCAACTCCGTCACGAGATCGCGCAGTCTTTCGAGCGAGTCCCGCGCCATCAGATGCTTGCCCTCGACCACGATCAGGACGTCGTATTCGCTCGAGGGAAAGCGCTTCGTGACCTCCTCATATAGCTTGAATTCCGGGGTTTCGGAGCGAAAGAGCTGGCTCAGCGAGTCATCGGCCTGAATACGCATGACCCCGATCGCGGCGAGGACCGCGAGCAGGATGAATATGATCACGCTCGGAACCACAAACCGCAGCGGAACGAGCCCGAATCGCTCGATCCCAAGCGCGAGCCCAAACGAACGTCTCGGCCCCGCCCCCGCGCGGGCGCCATTCGCCATCGGCTGATCAGGCTCATCGTGTCGCATTTTCATCCTCCTAGCCCAGGTAAACCGGCTCCGGCTGGGAGAAGAAGCTCAGCAGGATGTGCTGGCAGAGCTCATAGTTTTTGCACTGGAAGCTCGCATGGGAGATGCCCGGCATGACGACGAACTGTTTATCCGGATTGGGCAGCAACTTGAAGAACTCTATAAGGTCGTCGACGCCCGCGATACCGTCCCATTGGCCCCGCATAATGATGGTGGCGGGCTTGATCCGGGTGGGGTCGACTACCGGCAAGTTGGCGCACATGTCAACATAGGTGCCCGTCGGAACCGAGTCGTCGAGCGCCAGGATGGCATCCGCGAAGGCATCCACCACTTTTTCGTCGGCCGAGCCGGGATGATCGCGATTGAAGATCGAATGAACGAAGGCGCGGTCGATCGGCCGCCGGTTCTTGGCGCGGAATTCGGGCAGCCGCTTCGAACGCTCGGCGAGAGTCGGGCTGCCCTTTCCGGTCCACACCATGGCATCGAGCGCAAGCCGGGACACCATCTCGGGGTGGTTCTGGGCAAACAGCGCGGCGCGCAGCGCCCCTGATGAAATTCCGTAGATCATCAGCGGCTTCTCGCCGCGCAGCTTTTGAATGTAGGTGGCCGCGGCCAAGCAATCCTCGGCCCCGAGCGCGATCGGCGCATTGTTGTCGCGGGTCTTGGTGGAACGACCATAGCCCTCCATGTCTACTGACCAGGTATCGTAGCCGTGGCGGGCGAAGAACTCCATTGCGGAGGAATTCGGCCGCCACGGCAGGGCCAGGTCGAATGTCGGCTGCGATGCCATCGACGATCCATGGACGAACAGGATCGACGCTTTTGCGGTGGCCGGATCAACCATGCATTTGTTCCACAGGAACAGCTCGACATCGCCTTTGCGGGTCCAATGCTCAGTGCCGGCCGATCGTTGGGTCGTTTCGTTCATGGACAGGTCTTTCTTTGCCATGGGTGCGCATCGACATCGAACAGCAGCCCGACGCCGAATGGGTTCAACGCCGGCTTTATACAAAGCCCATAACAATGGACATGCATAGTTCTTTGCTGGGCCGCCAGTCCTGGCGGAACCCGCCCGCGCCCCTCGCCATGCCGGGCGCAGCATGAGAAGGTGAGACTTTGATGCCGCTGGTTGCGGCGCATTGATGGCAGTCGCTTCGCCGCGGGGATGCAAATCGCCGCAAGCCGGTCGAGTCCTCGCCAAAACGCCGGCGCGATCTGCGCTTAGAGCGGCGCTGTCGTCATGGACCGCATGTCGCGAACATGACTTGCCACGCATGGTGCGCTGCGCTAAGCCTCCGGCGCGTGGCTCGAATCTAGGATTTTCCAAGTCTTGTCGGCGGTGCCGGACCACCGGGACGGGGCAGGCATTACGCGTGCGTGACTGCCCCTCCGCAAGCGGATTAGGCCGCCGAGTGCGGCTTGCCCTCAGGGCTCGCCACAAAGGCGGGGTGGGCCGGCGAAGGGTAAGGTCCGCGTCATCCTGCGCGGCGGGTGTGACACGCCCTCAGCTGTTGCGCTGCGAGGCGGCGCGGCGAGGGCTTGGGACGCAGAGAGGTGACGATGAACGCGCTGCTGCAGGAATACCTTCCTCTGATCATCTTCATGGGCATTTCGCTGGTGATCGGACTTGCGCTGCTCGTCGCGCCCTTCATTGTGGCCTATCGGCAGCCGGACCCAGAGAAGCTGTCGGCCTACGAATGCGGATTCAACGCCTTCGACGATGCGCGCATGAAATTCGATGTGCGCTTCTATCTCGTTGCGATCATCTTCATCATCTTCGACCTCGAAGTTGCATTTCTGTTCCCTTGGGCCATCGCATTTGGCCAGCTTGGTGCTCTTGGCTTCTGGTCGATGATGGTATTCCTTGCGGTTCTGACCGTCGGATTTATCTATGAATGGAAGAAGGGAGCACTCGAATGGGATTGAGCGAGCGAACTGCTCCCGCCGCGACGGGACTGCTGGACCCCCGCACCGGCCGTCCGGTAGGGGCCGATGACGTTTTTTACGTTGGTCTCAACAACGAGCTGGCCGACAAAGGTTTCCTCGTTACCACCGCCGACAACCTAATCGTGTGGGCGCGCACCGGCTCGCTGATGTGGATGACCTTCGGGCTTGCCTGCTGCGCGGTCGAGATGATGCAGATGGCGATGCCACGCTATGATGCCGAACGGTTCGGTTTCGCGCCGCGCGCGTCGCCCCGTCAGTCCGACGTGATGATCGTCGCCGGCACGCTCACCAACAAGATGGCGCCGGCCTTGCGCAAGGTCTACGACCAGATGCCGGAGCCGCGTTATGTGATCTCCATGGGGTC
>JASHRR010000819.1 GCA_030037185.1 Xanthobacteraceae bacterium
GGGCCTCCCGAATACATTTTAATTCTTGCCCCACGAATTGTTAGCTTATCATCTTTGCGTGCCATCTGCCAATGGTCTTGCAACGTTTGTTGCCAATGCAATGGCGTCTCCCGTCACGCCTGCGTTTACTGCCAACTTTACTCACGCTGCGCAACCTTGCCGGGGCGTGGTCGCCCGGTCAGCGGCAGGCCGGCCAAAGGGCGCCCCCAAGCGTCGCCCTGACGCCGATTGTGGCTGGCCGACTGCGCGATGTCGGTTTGCACGCTCCCGGTGCAGATTGCTATGATTCAAGGACAACAAGCGATTTTCGGGAGGCTGTCATGAGCGCTGCCGTCACGCCCACGGTGCTCTTTCCCGCCGCATTTGCCGCGGCGATGATCGTTTTCGCCGGCGAACCCGCGGCCGTTGCACAATCCGGGTTGCCGACGCCGGCGTTTCATCACCTGCACCTGAACGCCGTCGATCCCGATGCGGCGATTGCTTTTTACACCCGGCAATTTCCCAGCACCGCGAAGGCCGCGTGGGGCGGCATCGCGGCGCTCAGATCGCCCAACAACGTGATGGTGCTGTTCAACAGGGTGGCCACTGCCGCACCAATTTTGCCGCAGACCGCGATCTGGCATTTCGGCTGGCACGTCGTGGACGTGCGCAAGAACCTGGCGGTCTACAAGATGAGGCCCGAGGTGCTGTTGCAGCCGCTCTTTACCACCGAGGACGGGGGTTCAGTCCTCCTCAGCAGCGATACGTGGCCCGGCACGGGTGGCGTACTCGGCCTGACCAAGTCCCAGATTGCCGACGCCCGTGCCGCAGGCGTCAAGCCTGCCGGCGGCGCCGGCTTTGCCTACATGGTGGGTCCCGACAATGCGCTCGTCGAATATCAGGGCAATTTCCCGGCCGAGCGTTTCAACCACGTTCACATGTTCCAGGAAGATCCGTTCTGCGCCCAGTTGTGGTACCAGCGGCACCTGCAAGCCACCGCGGTGCCGGGCCGCGGCGGTGAGCCCCCGCGCGGGCAGGAGAACTGCAAGGTCGCCCGGGGTGCCGACCGCACCTGGCCGGCGCTCGAGCCGGAAGGAGCGTTCCGCACGCCCACCGCGGCCGTGACCTTCGGCGACGTAGCGCTGACCTGGTACATGCGCCAGGGCGATCAGCCGCTGGTGGGCACGCGCGGTCATCTCTATGACCACATCGCGCTCAGCGTTGCGGATCTTGACGCCTGGATTGTCAAGCTCCGCAGCGAAGGCGTCACTTTCGTGGAGGGCCCTTACCCGCTTGGCGACACGCGCGCCGTCATGATCGAGGGGCCGAGCCGGGAAGCGATCGAACTGGTTGAGGTGAAATAAAGCGACCTTTGCCTTAGCGCATGGCAGGTGACATGTGACCCGTCACGGGAGATTTTCTCCTCCCCTTGAAATGCTCCCGGCTCCTCCCGCACGAAGGTGTGACAGCACCGTGGATGCCTTCGAAGCTCCCACATGAGCGATCCGTTCTTGGTTCGCGATGTCGGCATTCGCCAGGTCGGTTCGTCCTATGCAGTAACCCATCCCGCCGAACGGTTGGGGCTTTCGCCAGCCTCTTTAAGGTTGGGTTACCGGTTTCAGACTACCGCGGCAAAGCGACCTTGCAGACAGGTTCCGGTGGCTCAACTCCCGGCTTCTGGAAGGCAAGAGGAAAGACCCGAGACGGGTCTTCCCGAACACACCGGTGCGCGTTACGAGGCCCCTTGAGCGCGGGGAGGCTCAGAATGAGTGCATAGTTGACACGCAACCAAGCAGTTGCATCAGTCAAGCTGATTCCACTGACGACTCGGGCGGCGCCGACAATGGAGCGGCGGCAACGCCCGGCGGCATGGCATCAACTCGGAGCGCGATTGGAATGGCAAGGATCATGTTCACCCCGAACATTCAGCGACATGTGGAGTGTCCGCAGGCCGAGGCGCAGGGCGACAGCGTGCGTGAAGTCCTGGACAAGGTGTTCGCATCCAATCCACAGGCGCGCTCCTATGTGCTCGATGACCAGGCCGCGCTACGGCGGCACATGACGGTCTTCGTGGACGGCCGCGCCATCCGGGACCGCGTGTGTTTGTCCGATCGCGTCGACGTCGGTAGCACGGTTTACGTGTTCCAGGCATTGTCGGGAGGCTGACATGAACGACACCATACTGGTTTCGACGCGCAAGGGCCTGTTTTGGGTCGTGCGTCGCGGGAGAAGCTGGGAGATCGAGCGAACCGACTTCCTGGGCGACAACGTCAGCCTCACGCTGACGGATCACCGAACCGGCCGCCACTTGGTGGCGCTCGATCACGGCCATTTCGGCGTCAAGATGCATCGCTCGACCGCCACCGGTTGGCAGGAGATTGCGGCCCCCGCCTATCCGCCGAAGCCGGAGGGTCTCGAAGAGAAGGATGCGTGGGGCCGCCCGCTCGCATGGAGCACCGCGCGCATCTGGGCGCTGCAGGCGGGCGGCGCCGAGGAGCCGGGCGTCATCTGGTGCGGCACGCTGCCGGGCGGTCTGTTTCGCTCGACCGATGGCGGCGACAGTTGGGAGATGGTCCGTTCGCTGTGGGATCATCCCAAGCGCCGGCAGTGGACGGGCGGCGGCGTCGATTTACCCGGCATTCATTCGATACTCGTCGACCCGCGCGATTCAAAGCGGGTGTGGGTTGCGGTTTCGACCGGCGGCATCTGGTTCACCGAAGATTCCGGTGCGAGCTGGATGTTGCGGGGCGAAGGCATGCGCGCAGAGTATATGCCGCCGGAGTCTGTCCACGATCCCGTCGCGCAGGACGTCCATTGCCTCGCGCAATGCGCCGCTGCCCCACATCGGATGTGGGTGCAGCACCATAACGGCATTTTCGTCTCCTCGGACGAGGGCAAGACATTCAACGAAGTCACGGGCGTCGAGCCCTCGACGTTCGGCTTTGCGGTCGTCTCCCATCCCCGCGAACCGGATACGGCGTGGTTCGTTCCCGAAATCAAGGACGAAAAACGCATCCCGCGCGATGGCCGGTTGGTGGTGACACGCACGCATGATGGCGGCAAGAGTTTCGATATCTTGACCGAGGGCCTGCCGCAGCGACATGCCTACGATGTCGTCTACCGCCACGCATTAGCGCTCGACGCCACCGGCGACCGGCTGGCATTCGGCTCGACGACCGGCGGCTTGTGGGTGAGCGAAGACCACGGCGATCACTGGTCCAACATTAGCTACACACTGCCGCCCATTTATGCGGTGCGGTTTACCTGAGCGAACGTCATCGCCCGCGCAAACCATCGGCATCGCCCGCATCCTTGCCCGAGCAGCAATGTTAATCTTTGCTTAGCAATAAAGCGCTAAATGCCAAACCTGCGTTTGCGGCCGAGCTCATCGAACAGGCGATAAATCGCGGCGATTCCCCGGTTGCTCATCGCAGCGGCTGGTCCGGCCGGTTCGGCGGCCAGGCATTGGCGCCCTGCCCCTATCCGGCCCGGCCGCCAGCAGGGCAGAGGGTGGGGCAGTGACAGCCCCGGCGATGATGTTTGCCGTTGCCACGCCCGTGACGTTGGAGGGGCGAAAGTAGCTCCATGGCGCTTATTGACGACGACGAGGCGATTGTGCTGCGGGAACTATTCGCCGGCATGGACGCCGCGCAGGAGGCCGACGCCGCATCGGCCATGAATGAAACCGCGGCATTTCTGCGCAAGCATCGCCTTTCCTTCCGCCATATCGTGCAGGAAACCGACGCGCGCGGGCTGCTGCTGCCTTCGAAGGTCGGGGCAGCCATTCAGTTGATGGACTCAACGACATTGTCGGAAGCGCAAAGTGCCCTCGCCGGGGCCCGTCGCCTCATGCGGGGTTGCGGACTCGATTTCGCCGGCATCATCGGCGCGCTCGATCAGCCGCCGGTCGAGGCCGACGAAATCGAGCGATTGAGGTTGGCCTATCAAATCGAGGTCGAACGGTCCCGAGAGATGGCGGCCGAGCTCCAATTCCTGCGCGCAAGCACCGCCGGATCTGGCGAGTCGAGTTCCCAGACGGCGAGCACAGGGTTTAAAAACTTCGTTGTGGTGGCAACGTTGCTGCTAGCCGTTTTCCTGACCGCCTCGGTGGCATCGACAATCGGCGATCTGTTCCGGTCCGCGAACGCGCAGCACGGCCCCGCCGTTAGGCGAGGAGAGAATGCCGATCACTCGTCCGCGTCGCCTCGCAACGCGGTTTGCTGGCGCGATCGCAGCATTCATAGCCCGTGCTTCTAACGCGCCTGCGGACGTTGGCGAGGCGTTCGGCAACGTCAAGGAACCCGGCCGACCTCGGTCCGGCCGATGCCTTCCGCCGCAAGCCCGGCAGTTGTAAACAGTGACGTTGTAAACAGTGACCGAGGTCCGAAGGAGTGAGAACAGGGGCGCAACCCGGACCGTGGCGTGCGGCGACAGCGAGCGAAGGACTATCCGAATGGTTACGATAATCGCGATCATTTTAGCGGATGTATTGGTGTTCCTGCTCTTCCTCTATCAGTACCGGCAGGAACTGAGCCTCACCGTCAATGGCTCCCACGACCTGCCAGTCGTACGGGCGAAACCTCCCAAGGAGCCCACCGCGCCCGCCGCGGCGGCGGGTGGCCAATCAGGTCGCGGCCAGCAACTCGCGGCCAGGCCGTGACGGGCCCACAGGTGGCCGCCCAAGATGTCGTGCTGATCGGGGCCGGCAAGATGGGAGGCGCGTTGCTGGAAGGCTGGGTTGGCCTCGGGCTCGATCCGGCTCGCATCGCCGTGATAGAGCCAGAGCCGGCGGCGTCAATCGAAGCGCTTGTCGCGCGTGGCCTGCGGATCAATCCCGATCGGGCTGCGATTTGTCCCGACGCGATCCTCCTCGCCGTCAAGCCGCAGATCGCCCCGGACATCATGCCGAACGTCGCCGCTCTGATGTCGCCATCGACGGTCGTGGTTTCGATCATGGCCGGGCGAACAACCGCCTTTCTTGCCGATGCCTTGCCGCGCGGCGCCGCGGTCGTGCGCGCCATGCCGAACACTCCCGCTGCGATCGGGCGCGGCATCACGGTCGCGCTTGCCAATTCACGCGTGAGTTCTGCCCAGCGGCAGCTCGCCGACAGGTTGCTGACAGCCGCCGGCGATGTTGAATGGATTGCTGACGAGACCCTGATGGATGCCGTCACGGCGGTGTCCGGGTCCGGCCCGGCCTACGTGTTTCTGCTCACGGAGAGTCTCGCGCGAGCAGGAGAGAAGGCCGGGCTGCCAGCCAAACTCGCCATGCGCCTCGCACGTGCGACTGTGGTCGGCTCGGGAGAGTTATTGCACCGCTCCTCGATCGACCCTGCCGCCTTGCGCCAGAATGTCACTTCACCCGGCGGCACCACGGCGGCGGCGCTTGACGTCCTGATGGCGCCTGACGGCCTCCACCATCTGATGGAGCGTGCCGTCGCGGCCGCGACCCGCCGCGGCCGCGAGCTTGCAGGCTGACGTCTGGGTTGGCGATCCGGCCGGCCGCGGGCGAAACCGGCGGGCCGGCCCGACGATCAGCCTGAGCGAAACTCCCGGCGTGCGCCGACGCTGCCTTGTCGGGGCTCATCGGCTACAGGGATCGTGATGACGCTCCGCGCCACGACCCTGGAAGCATCGCCGCACACGAACTAGATTGAGACTGTGGCGTTCACCTCAAGAGGAGCAGGCGATGGCACGCAGACCTGCAGGGCGGCCCCTGCGACGGCCAAGTCCGGATGGCGGATCGCACAATGCGTCGCTCTCCGATCGCGACAAGATCATCCAGGCGTTTTTCGCGCTATTGGCTGAACGGGCTTTCGAGGAGATCGGGTACGCGGACATTGCGGCGCGCGCCGGCGTGCCGCTCGCAACCCTGCGCCAGGAATTCGGCTCGAAGCTTCCGATCGTCGTCGCCTACATCAAGGCCATTGATCACAAGGTGCTGGCCGGGGGCGACGCCGACATGACAGAGGAACCGCCGCGCGAGCGACTTTTCGACGTGCTGATGCGCAGGCTCGAGGCCCTAGCCCCGGACAGGGCCGCGATCCGCTCGCTCATGCGTTCCGCGCGACGCCATCCGAGCCTTGCCTTCGCCTTCAACACCCTCGCACTGAGATCGCAGCGCTGGATGCTGACGGCCGCCAATATCGATGCGGCGGGGCCGCGGGGCGTCCTTCGTGCCCAAGGCCTGGCTCTTCTATTCGCGGCTGTGCTGCGCACCTTCTTGCACGATGAGGATGAAGGCCTCGCGCGGACGATGGCTGCGCTTGATCGCGCGCTGGCGCGCGGCCAGCGCTGGTCCGGCTTCCTGGACGAGATATGCCGCCTTGCGCCCGGCCGCAGATGCCTGTCGAGGTTCCGCCACCGTCGGGGCGGCGGTCATCGCGATCTCGACCCCGATCTCGGCGAGGAGGCCACTCAGTTTTAGCCGTTACACCGGAATTCGCACCGAGGCGCGCAATCCGCCCATCGGGCTGTCACCGAGCATCACCTCGCCGCCGTGCGAACGGGCGATATCGCGCGCGATCGCGAGACCCAGGCCGCTGCCCGCTTCGTCCTGATTGCGGGCGTCGTCGAGGCGCAGAAACGGTTTGAAGACGTCATCTCGCCGGTTCGGCGGTATGCCGGGGCCATCATCATCGACCGTGATGGTCATGTAGCGGTGGTCGCGATGGCCGGTGACTGTGATTGCAGAGCCAAAGCGAGCGGCATTGGAAACCAGGTTGGCCAGACACCGCTTGAAGGCGTGAGGCCGCACCGTCGCCACCGGGTAGCCGTAGAATTGGACCGATGCCCTGCGCCCGTGGCGCTCGGCATCTGCCTTTAATTCATCAAGGAAAGTCGCCATATCGGTCGGCTCGGAACGCTCGCCGGCATCGCCGCGCGCGAAGGCCAGATAGGCTTCGAGCATTCGGCTCATCTCGTCGACGTCCTTTTTCATCTCCTCGGTTTCCGGACCGTCGTCGAGCAGAGCAAGCCCGAGCTTGAAACGCGTCAGCACGGTGCGCAGATCATGCGAGACCCCTGCCAGCATGGCGGTGCGCTGCTCGATGGCTCGCTCGACGCGCGCCTTCATCTCGAGGAATGCGACGGCGGCGCGGCGAACCTCCTGGGCACCGCGGGCCCGCAAATTCGGCACGTCGCGCCCCTTTCCGAAGCTCTCGACCGCCGCGGTGAGCCGCAGAATCGGGCGAATCTGGTTGCGCAGGAACAGGATCGCAACCGTAATCAGCACCAGCGACGTGCCGACCATCCATAACAGGAAAATTCCCGAATTCGACGCGTAGGCCGCGCTGCGGCGCGCAAACGTGCGCATCACGGCATCGTCAAGCTCAATCCTGATCTCGACCAGATTCGAGCGTCCGACCGTATCGATCCAGAAGGGCCGGCCAATCTGCTTGCGAAGTTCCTCCGAAAGGGTCTGATCGAGCAGCGAGAAGAACGGCTTCGGACCCAGCGGCGGCAGCTCGGTGACAGGCAAGAAATCGACGACGAGGCCGAGCCGATCCTGGGCGATGCGGCGCAACTGCGCATAGTTGGGGTCCTGCGGCAAGCCCTGGCGCATGTCGACGAGCGCGGCAATATCCTGGACGACCGCTGCCGATAGCCGGCGCGTCACCATGTTCCAGTGTCGCTCCATGAAAACGAACGCGACGACCGACTGCAGGATCACCATCGGGGCGATAATGATGAACAACGCCCGAGCATAGAGCCCCTTCGGCAGAACGCTCTTGAAAAAACGATCGATCCGGCTGTAGCCGCCGAACAGGCGCCGCGCCGTACTGCGCAGTCGCGTGATGCCGAGATCAAGGCTCGTCATATCAGGACCACAAGCCGGTAGCCGATGCCCCGCACGGCCTGCAGGAACAGCGGATTGGCCGGATCATTCTCGATCTTGCGACGCAGACGGTTAACCTGCACGTCCACCGCCCGCTCGCCGGCCGCCGCGCCGCATCCTGCAAGGGTGAGCCGCGGCACCGTTTCGCCGGGGCTCGCAGCCAACAGCCGCAGGATGTCCTTCTCGCGGTCGGTCAGGTGAATGAGTTCATCACCGCGGCGCAACTCGCCACGCGAAATGTGGAATACAATCGGGCCGAAGCGCACCGATTCCGCCGGCGCCGTCGGTGCGGGCTGCGCCCTCTTGAGAATACTGGCGATGCGCAACGACAATTCCCGCGCCTCAAAGGGCTTTGCCATGTAATCGTCGGCGCCAATCTCAAGACCGTTGATCCGGTTCTCGGTTTCGGCGCGCGCGGTGAGCATCAAGATCGGCACTTGCGAATTTTTGCGCACTGATTTTGCAAGTTCGAAGCCGCTTTCGCCGGGCATCATCACGTCGAGGATCAAAAGATCGAAGGAAAGGCCGTCGAGCTTGGCGCGCGCGTCGTCGGCGTTTTTCGCCGTGGTGATGCGGTAGCCTTGGCGCTGAAGATAGCGCGACAGCTGATCCCTGATGCGACGGTCGTCGTCGACCACCAGCAGGTGGGCGGCATCGTCGGGTACCGGTCCGGCCGAGATCTGCATTGGTCGGTCTCCTCCCCAAATCGAGGATCGCGTCAGCTCCGGTGGCGGCGCACGCGATCTGCGCCCTCAATCAGGCCCACCACCTCGCGCCGCTGATCCGGGTTGAGCATCGCGATCAGGAAGCGCCGTATGGCGTCGCGGCCATCCACGCCCATGTCGGCCAGCGCACCGCCGATGCGCGCCGTCTGCAACGCGGCGAGACGCAAAGCCAGCGCTTCGCCTTTGGCGGTAACGAATAACAGCCGGTGCCTGCGATCAGTGGCGCCTTCCTTCTGCTCCACGTAGCCCTCATCAAGCAGTTGCTTGAGGACCCGGCCGAGGGACTGCTTGGTGATTCTCAGGATGTCCAGCAATTCCGCAACCTTCATCCCGGGATTGCGATTGACGAAGTGCAGGACCCGGTGATGTGCGCGTCCGAAGCCGAACTTAGCCAAAATCTCATCGGCATCGCCGACGAACTCCCGGTAGGCGAAAAACAAAAGCTCGATCAGGTCGAACGCCGGCGCGTCCCGCTGCCGGCCCTCAGACGACACCAACGGGCCTCTCGAGGCCTTGAAACTTACGTCAGCCATGTTGACATATTTTTAGTTTTTTGTTACGCGAGTGAGGTGCTATGCGAAACGATCGTGCGTGAGGATCGCATTGCAGGGAGGCTCAGTACTGCTCTCGTCAAGCTATCACCATATATCGGCACTGGAGCCTCGAGGCAAAAAACGGCTTCCCCTCCCTAGCTTCATGCTGCCTGCGGGGCAGGGGAGGGGCAGTCCCAAGGCCTTGCACATCCATACGGACCTTTACAAGCACGGAGAAGCGATATGGCGGTGCCGTTCGACCAAATGCCCGGGGTGATCTGGTTCGATGGGACGCTCATCCCGAACCCGGACGCGAAGATTCACGTCCTCACCCATGGGCTGCATTACGCAAGCACCGTGTTCGAGGGTGAACGCGCCTACGCGGGAGTGATCTTTAAAAGCAAGGAACATTCGGAGCGTCTGAAGCATTCGGCTACCGTTCTGGATTTTGAGATCCCGTATTCGGTTGCCGACATCGACGCGGCCAAGCGGCTGGTCGTGGAAAAGAACGGCAAACCCGATGCCTATGTGCGCCCGGTCGCCTGGCGCGGCTCCGAGCAGCTCGGCGTGTCGGCCCAAAACAATGCCATCCACCTTGCCATTGCGACTTGGGAATGGCCGAGTTACTTCGATCCGGCGCAGCGCCTGAAGGGTATCCGCTTGGACTTGGCTGAGTACCGTCGGCCAGACCCGCGGACCGCGCCGTGCCTCGCCAAGGCCGCTGGGCTCTACATGATCTGCACCATCTCCAAGCACCGGGCGGAGCGGCGAGGCTATGCGGATGCGTTGATGCTTGACTGGGAAGAGCGCGTCGCCGAATGCACCGGGGCTAATATTTTCTTCATCCGCGACGGAACGATTTACACGCCGATCGCCGATTGCTTTCTTGCCGGGATCACCCGCGCAACCGCGATCGACCTTGCGATACGCCGCGGCATCGAGGTGGTCGAGCGCCGCATCCTTCCCGACGAGCTTGCCGGCTTTTCGGAGTGCTTCATCACCGGCACGGCGGCGGAAATCACCGCAGTGTCCGAAATCGCGCACTGGCGCTTTACCCCCGGCGCCATCACCAAGCAGCTGATGGATGACTACACGGCCGAGGTCCAGCCGAAGGGAACGGCAGCGGCGGCGTAGCGGCCGTCGGCATTGCCCACTCTGAAGGAGCCGCCGGGGCCTCGCCCGCGCGTGGATTGCGGCCTTCTCGCGGTTCGGCCGCCAGCAGGCCTCGCCTGCGATCGCCAGGCGATAGCGGCTGTAGGCTGGTGTCACCAGGCAGCGATCTGCGGGCGCGCCCAGCGCGCCCGCAGGCGGTTGCGAATGCCTCGCGATATCGCCGCGCTTCTCTTCAACGGCAACAGCCCCCTGTCGCCGCCTGTCTAGACTGCGCGTGCCATTTGGCCGCCAGACGCCGCGCGCCGGTCGACGGGTTGGATGCCGTCGGGCCGGAGCAAGGACGCTCTGTGGCCTCTCAGCCGTCGAGCTTAATCGCGCACCACGACCAGCCGGTCGGTGCCCGATTCGCCGCCCCAGGCCTCGCCCGGACGGCCGAGCATCTGGCGCACGCTGGCGCCACGCTTGTCGCTCGGGAAGGTCTCGAAGGTCTCGGTTATCGGGTCGAATCGCTGGATCGCGTTGGCGAGCCAGTCCGTCGCCCACACCCGGTCCTTGGCATCCACATAGACCGCATAGGTGCCGGATCGGCTTTTCGGCATCGACCAGACTTTCCAGCTCTTGGTCGCCGGATCATAGCGGCCGACGCCGCCGGCATTCCAGAAGCTCACCCACAGCATGCCTTTGGAGTCAGACCAGATGCGGCGCGGCCCTGAATTTTTGCGCGGCGGCTCGACCACTGTGACGGCGCCGGTATCGGTGTCGATCTTGCCGATATAGTCGCCGGCGAGCGAAGCAAACCACACATCGCCGCCCGGCGTTGTGGTGATCCCGTAGCTGCCCGGACGGGGCGAATGCCACGCCTCGAGTTTGCCGGTCGCCGGGTCGAGGCGGCCATGAACGCCAGCCTGCCCGGTGAACCACAGGATGCCTTTCTTGTCGAAGGTCGCGGTATTGAGATTGGCGTAGGCGAAATCGCGCGGTAGCGGGAACAGCTTGACCTGACGTGTCACCGGGTCGACGCGCGCGATGGCGTTCTGTCCCCCTTCGGTGATCCACGGCGCCCCGTCCGGCCCGATGATCACTCCGTGTGGGGCGGCGCCGGGCCCGAGCGGAATTTCCTCGTTCTTACCGGTCTTGGGATCGAACCGGCCAAGGACGCCTTTCTGCTGGCCGCTGTACCACACCGTCCCGTCGGCGGCAGGCGCGACGTCGTGCGGATAGGCGCCAGGCGGCAACTGATAATACGCTGCTTGCGCTGCCAATGCAGAGGTCGCAAACGCCGACGCGAGCGCCGCGACAATCGAAGTCATCAATCTCATTCTCGTCTCCCTCATTTCAGTCGTCAGCTACCTGAGAACAACAGAGCGGATTGCGATCCCGCGACCCCGCTTGCCGGGGAGGCAGGCGTTGGGCCCGCTTGGCTTTGCCCGCACCAGACGTTCCATGCGACCCGAACCTGCCCCAGTTCAGGCGAATTGCCGAGCATCAAGCCAAAACACCTCGCCGGTGCTCTCCTCGGTGTCGAGCCACAAAAAGCTCGTCTGAGGATAGGTCTGCTCCAGGACTCGGCGGTCGCGTCCGATCTCGCAAAGCAGCCCCGCATCGGCCGTCAGGTGGCGTGCCGCATTGTCGATGATCCGCCGCACGACCGCAATACCATCGGCACCGCCATCGAGGGCAAGCGCCGGCTCGTGACGGCATTCGCGCGGCAGCGTCGCCATGCCGAAGGCGTCCACATAAGGCGGATTGGCAACGATCAGATCGTAACGCTTGTCCCCGATCGGGGCGAACAGGTCGCCCTCATGGAGCGTGATCCGCGCCTTGAGCCCATGGGCGGCGACATTGCGTGCTGCGACCGCAAGCGCGTCAGCCGAAATATCGACCGCGTCGATGACGGCGTTGGGAAACTGCCGGGCAGCAAGCACCGCAAGGCAGCCCGAACCCGTGCAGAGATCGAGGACGCGCCCGACTGCGAGCGGATCGCCGACGAGCGAAACGCCCTCGCCGGCAAACAATTCGCTGTCGAGGATTTCGCCAAGATATGATCGCGGCACGATTGCGCGCTCGTCCACGTAAAATGGAACGGCGCGCAGGTAGGCTTTTCGTAAGAGGTAGGCGGCGGGCTTGCGGGTGCGGATGCGGGCTTCGATCAGATCGAAGATTTTCTTCTGCTCATCCTGTGCCACCCGTGCGCCGGCAAACACATCGAAACGATCGGGTGGCAGATGCAGAGCCTCACACACAATGAATGCGGCTTCTGCAACGGGGTCGGTGGTGCCGTGAGCGAACACAAGCTGAGCTGCCCGAAACTGGCTCACCGCATAGCGCACGTGATCTAGGATCGTCGCAAGTTCCCGCGGACGGGCCAAGCGCAACCCTTGGCGGCGGCGGGGTTTGGCGACGGGGCGGCTGTTGGCCACGGAGCGGCTCTTGGTCCGCAGCCGCGCCTATTCAGCCGCAGCGCGCCGCTCGGTCCAACGATCGGCGGCGGCATCATCGGTCGATTTGGCGTCGACCCACACCGCGCCGTCGGGCCGCTCCACTTTCTTCCACAACGGCGCCCGGGTCTTGAGGTAATCCATCAGGAATTCCGCCGCCGCGAAGGCGTCGCTGCGATGACAGGCGGCCGTAACAACGAGCACCAGCTTGTCCCCGGGCCGAAGGCGGCCGTAACGATGAATGATGGTGGCGCCGATGAGCGGCCATCGCGCCTGTGCCTCGGCGACATGGCGGGCGATCTCCGCTTCGGCCATGCCCGGATAGTGCTCGAGCGTCATCGCCACCACCGGCGCCCCCGTCTCGTCGCCGCGGCAGATTCCCGTGAAAGTGACGACGGCGCCGATGTCCGTGCGTCCGTGCGCCAGCAACGCGGTTTCCGCCCCGACATCGAAATCCGCGCTTTGCAGGCGGATGGTTGCCGGCATTTGCATCAACCTCCCGTCATTGGCGGGAAAAACGCGACTTCCTTAGCGCCAGCGATCCGCGCAGTGGCCCCGACATGGGTTCGGTCGATGGCCACACGGACAAACCTGGAGCTTTCGAATGCGAGCGCGTATTCGTCCCCGCGGGAGGCGAGCCAGGTCATCAGATCGGCAACCGTCGCAACGCCCGCGGGCGGATCGACGATCTCCTCGCCCTTGCCGATGCGCTCGCGCACCCAGGCGAAATACAGAAGCTTCACGCTCATTCCTCGATCAGGTGCCGCACGCCGGCTCGGAAGTAATCGTATCCCGTATAAAGCGTCACGGTGGCGGAGATCCACAGCAGCGTCAGGCCGATATAGGTGACCAGCGGGGTCGAACCGTTTCCGGTCACAAAAGCGGCGACGTCGTCGCCCGCCTTGCCGGCGAGGAGGAATCCGATCGCCACCAGCTGCGCGGTCGTCTTCCACTTGGCGAGCCGCGTCACCGGCACACTGACCCGCAATTCGGCGAGGTACTCGCGCAAGCCCGACACCAGGATCTCGCGGCAGAGAATGACGATCGCCGCCCACAGCGACCAGCCTTTGATGGTTTCGTCGGCCGCAAGCATCAGAAGGCATGAGGCGATCAGAAGCTTGTCGGCGATTGGATCAAGCATGCGCCCGAAGCTCGATTGCTGCCCCAGGCTGCGGGCATAATAGCCGTCGAGAATGTCGGTGACGCCGGCAGCGATGAAGATCGCAAGCGCAACCCACCGCAGCCACATTCCGCCCGCCAGGATGGTCTGCCCGAACATGCAGGCCACCACCAGCGGCACCGCCACAATTCTGGAATAGGTCAACAAATTAGGGACTGCGAGAGGCCGTCCCGGAAGCCGCGAGGTGATTGCATCCATGATCGACAAGATAATGGTTTTGCGCAGCCCTGCACACTGGTCAGGTGAATAAATTCGGCCCGTCGGCGTCGGAAAACGTTTTCAACGCGACTGGGTGTCACCGCCCCGGCCTTGACCGGCCAGTCCGCTACCCGCAGGGCGGTGAGTGGACCGCCCGGTCAAAGCCCACTTGAGCGCCGCTAGTCCACGGATTCATGAAAAAAATCATAAATACGGCGTGCAGTCTCGGCGCTGATACCTGAAACTTTGGTCAAATCCGAAATCGAGGCTCGCTCGACCGCTTTGAGGGTGCCAAAATGGCGTAGCAAGGCTCTCTTGCGGGTCGGTCCGACGCCGGCAATCTCCTGCAATCCACCTTCGCGAATGTCGCGCCTGCGGCGTTGGCGGTGCGATCCGATCGCAAACCGATGCGCCTCGTCGCGCAACCTTTGCACGAAATAGAGCACAGGGTCGCGCGTTGGCAGGTGAAACGGTTCGCGGCCCGTCATATGAAAGGTTTCCCGCCCGGCGTTGCGATCCGGCCCCTTCGCGATGCCGACGATCGGAATGCCGACGACCCCCAGTTCGGCCAGGGTCTCACGCGCAGCACGCAGCTGACCCCCGCCGCCGTCGATAAAGACGAGATCGGGCGAAGGTTGCTCTGCGTCCTTGTCCGCCGGCGGCGGCCCGGCGCTGGTTTCTCCCACTGCCGGCGCACCGTGATCGCCTTGATCAGCCGGTGCGAGGTCGGCGCGAGCGAGCGGGCCGCCGGGGGGGATCTCCGCACTGCCCTCGGTTGTCCGATCTCCCCCCTGAGGAGGGCTGGGCGGCGGCTTTTCATTCAGCAGCCGCTTGAATCGGCGGGTCAGCACTTCGCGCATCATCGCGAAATCGTCACCCGGCGCGATGTCCGCGGATTTGATGTTGAACTTGCGGTATTGGTTCTTACGCAAGCCCTCGGGTCCGGCGACGATCATCGCCCCGACTGCGTTCGTGCCCTGCATATGACTATTGTCATAGACCTCGATGCGACGCGGCGGCGCTGTCAAACCGAAGGTCCCGGCGAGAGCCGAAAGAAGCCGCTGCTGGGAGGCGGCTTCGGCGAGCTTGCGGCCGAGCGCCTCGCGGGCATTGGCGAGCGCGTGTTCGACGACATCGCGCTTGCCGCCCCTGCGCGGCACAACGATTGTCACCTTGCGGTCGCTCCTGACGGTGAGCGCCTGCGCCAGCAATTCGCGATCCTCGATCTCGTCGGACAGCAGGACGAGCTGCGGACAGGGCTTGTCGTCGTAGAATTGGGCGAGAAAGGCCCCGAGCACCTCGCCGGGGGTCAGGGCGCGGTCGGCGCGCGGGAAATAGGTGCGATTGCCCCAATTCTGGCCGGAGCGAAAGAAGAACACCTCGATGCAGAAAAAGCCGCCGTCCTGGAACACTGCGAAAACATCGGCCTCCTCGATATCGCGCGGGTTGATATCCTGGTGCGCCTGCACGGCAGACAGAGCCGCCAGCCGATCGCGCAACACGGCGGCGCGCTCGAAATCGAGCGCCGCGGCCGCCTGGTCCATCTCACGGGCGAGATCTTCCTTTACGGCGCGGCTCTTGCCCGACAGGAATGACTTTGCCTCCCGCACCAGTTCATCGTAGTCCGGACGCGATATCTCGCCCGTGCAGGGCCCCGAGCAGCGCTTGATCTGGTAGAGCAGACACGGCCGCGTCCGGCTGTCGAACACGGCGTTCGAGCACGAACGGATGAGGAAGGCGCGCTCCAGCGCCGTGATGGTGCGGTTCACCGCGTTGACGGCCGCGAACGGCCCGAAATAGTCGCCATTGCGGTTGCGGGCGCCGCGATGCTTGAGGATCTGGGCGGGCCGCTGTTCGTCTTTGGAAATCAGAATGTAGGGAAACGATTTGTCGTCGCGCAGCAGCACGTTAAAGCGCGGCCGCAGCCGCTTGATCAAATTCGCCTCGAGCAGCAGCGCCTCGGTTTCGGTGGCGGTGGTGACGAATTCGATCGACGCCGTGATCGCCACCATGCGGGCGATACGGGTCACGTCTCCGCTCGGACGCGCATAGGAGAGCAGGCGCTTGCGAATGTTCTTGGCCTTGCCGACATAGAGCACCTCGGCGGCGGCGCCGATCATGCGGTAGACGCCCGGCCCCTGTGGGGCGTGGCGGGCGAACTGGGTAATGACGCCGCGCCCCGCCCCGACGTGCGCGTCAGGGGGAGCATCGGGGCCTGTTCCGCCGTCGTCCGGCAGATCGGGAAGCCGGGCATCCTCCTCGTCATCCTTGAGGTCGATTTCGGGTTCGAGATTCTTCTTGTGCATGTCTGCGTGGTGCTGCTGCTCGCCGCCTAGTCATCCTCGCTTGCGCCGGGAGCGGCCAGCCAAACAATGTGCTGGCCGCCGTCCACCGCGATGGTCTCGCCCGTAATGCTGTTCGCACGCGCAAGAAACAGCACGGCTTCGGCGACCTCCTCGGGCGTCGGGCCGTGTCCGAGCGGCATCGCGGCGGTGCGACGCGCGAACGCCTCGTCATTCTGCCACACGTTCGGCAGCGTGGGACCTGGTGCGACTGCGTTCACGCGCAGATGCGGCGCCAAGGCCTGGGCGAGAGTTGTGGTCGCCACATGAAGCCCGCTCTTAGCCAACCCATATGAGAAAAACCGTGGGCTTGGCCGATAAACGCGCTGGTCGAGAATGTTCACAATCGAGCCGCCGGCCGACGCTTGTCGGGCGAAGGCCTGCGCAAGGAACAAGGGCGCGCGCAAATTAACCGCCAAATGGCGATCGAACCGGCCGCGATCAAGATCGCCGATCGCGTCGGGTTCGAATTCGGACGCGTTGTTGACGAGGAGGGTCAAAGGCCCGACCGCCG